>SLSR01000134.1 GCA_007130365.1 Lentisphaeria bacterium | reverse complement strand
TCGTGAATGAAGTTCTTGATGAAGGCGGCGTCCCGGGCAAACTTGTCATGCAGAATCTTGATCGCGGCCGGACGATCCAAAGAAAGCTGGTGAGCCAGATAGACCGAAGCCAGACCGCCGGCGCCGAGGTGGCGTTCAATGACGAAATCCCCCAGCACCGCACCACTGCCAAGCCGGGTCGACGGCACTACCACCACCTTGCTGCAATTGCCGCAAGCCACGGGCTGGCCCATCTCGCTGTCCTCGATGGCCACTACGCTCATGCAATTGTTACACTGGAATCGCACTGGACGCCCCCGCCTTGTTATTTGACAGTCGGTCTGCCTCCTGCCTCGAACCCGATGCTTCAAAGAAAAAAGTCTAGACGAAACAGAAAAAAGTCACAAGTTCGTTATAATAATATGGATTTTCAGTTTCGCCAAGTGCTCGCAGGGAAATTGCCGCAATGCGTCAGTCATAGCCTGAATAATTCACGAGCCAGGTTTGCCGTCTGACCACTTGTCGGCCAAATGGACAAAAAATTAGTGGTTAAAGCATGCCTTCCTGCGACCGGCGGGCTGAAGCACCGCCTCCACTGCCGCGTAAACGCGGAACTGCGGCAGCTTACTTCCCAAATGCTTGCTGCCCTCTGCCCTCTGTCCTCCGATACATTCGCAAATCTTCGGCAACGGCTTGCCTAATCCACAATCAAGCCTTAAATTGAAAGACCAACTGCAACCGAAACCAGAAAAACCAAGGAAGGCAAGCAATGATTGTATCCACCAAGGAACTGTTCAAAGCCGCCTACGGCAAATTTGCCATCGGCGCCTACAACATCAACAACCTCGAGCAATGCATGGGGCTGTTCAAGGGCAACCTCGACAGCCAGGCTCCCTTCATCATTCAGATCAGCAAGGGGGCGCGCTCGTACACCCACAAGACCATGCTGGAAGGTCTGATCCGTTCGGCCGACAAGGTCTTCCCGGAAGCCATCTTCGCGGTTCACCTCGACCACGGTGACGAGGAGACCTGCTACGACTGCATCGAAAGCGGCTTCTACAGCTCGGTCATGATCGACGCCAGCCATGAAGACTTCGACACCAACATCGCCATCACCCGCCGCGTCGTCGACGCGGCTCACGCCAAAGGCATTGCGGTGGAGGCCGAGCTGGGGCAGCTCGGCGGCGTCGAGGAGCACGTTTCGGTCAGCGAAGCGGACGCCAAGCTGACCGACCCGGAGCAGGCCAGGGAATTCGTCGAGCGCAGCGGCTGCGACAGCCTGGCCTGCGCCATCGGCACCAGCCATGGCGCCTTCAAGTTCAGCGGCGGGCAGGGACTGCATTTCGATGTGCTCGAGGAAATCCAGAAGCGGCTGCCCGGATTCCCGCTGGTCATGCACGGCAGCAGCTCGGTGCCGCAGGAGGAAGTGAAGCGGATCAACCAGGCCGGCGGCTCGCTCAAGGGCGCCAAGGGAGTCGACGCCGACCAGTTCAAGGGCGCCGCCAGGCTCGGAGTCACCAAGATCAACATCGATACCGACGGCCGACTGGTCTGGACGCGCGTGCATCGCGAACATTTCCTGGAGCACCCGGAAAACTTCGACCTGCGGCCGCCGGGCAAGGTTTTCATGCAGGAATACGCCAATTTCATTGCCGACAAGAATCGCAAGCTGGGCAGCGCCAACACTCTGGAGGAGGTGCGGAAGCGCTGTCAAAAGTAGCGCCTTTGCCGATTTTCTCTGATTCGCGTGAATGACGGCGCGTGAAGACTTGCATCACGCGAATCAACGGCTACAGTAAGATCAGGAAGTAGAAGTATGTTGAATCTCTGACCATATATTGCCACGGAGCCGCAAGGCTTCAATGTTAGATATCACGGAGATATCGCTTCTACTTCCTTTTTCTTCCCTTAAAACCACCGTCGCCGGGGGCTCGGCTGTGCCGCGAAAATTCAGTCACCCGGAAGCCGGCATTCCGCGCATCGCCAACATATACTCAAGATTGCCTTTGGGGCCGGCAATCGGCGACGCGACCGCGCCGCAATCCCGCCAGCCAAAATTGGCCGCGGCAAAGTCGGCCACCCGACGCACGCAGCGACGGCGCACCGCCTCGTCGCGAACTACGCCCCCCTTGCCCACTTCCTTTCTTTCGGCCTCGAATTGAGGTTTGACCAGGAGGAAAATCCAGGCTCCCGCCTGGAGCAGAGGCGCCGCCGCGGGCAATACCTTGAGCAATGAGATAAAGGAAAGGTCGGCGGTCAGCACATCGATCTTTTCCGGAACCAGGCGGGAATCGAGTCCCCGAGCGTTGACTCGCTCCAGGCAGACCACCCTGGCGTCCTCCCGCAATTTCTGGTGCAACTGGCCATACCCGACATCCACGGCGTAAACCTTCGCGACCCCCCGCTGCAGCAGCAGATCGGTAAAGCCGCCGGTCGAAGCGCCAAGATCCAAGCCGACCTTCCCGGCCAGGGACGGGTTGTGGACCGTCAAGGCCGCCGCCAGCTTTTCCCCTCCCCGGCTGACGTATGGATAGGGTTGCACCAGGCGCAGGTCGCAGTCTTCCGGCAAGCTTTCCCCGGGCTTGCGCACCACGCAGTCGCTGCCGATCCGCAGGCATCCGGCCATAATCAGCCTTTGCGCCCGCGCCCGGCTTTCGCAAAGGCCCCGACGCACGGCCAAAAGATCGGCTCTGACCCTGTTCATGTCCGAATCTGGCCGGAGCCGTCGATCACATACTTGTAGGTGGTCAGCTCGTCGATCCCCATCGGGCCGCGGGCGTGGATTCGGTCGGTACTGATCCCGATCTCCGCCCCCATGCCAAACTGACTGCCGTCGGTGAAGCGGGTCGAGGCATTGACATAGACGGCCGCCGAATCGACGCTTTCCGTGAACAGCGAAGCCGCTTTTTTGCTCTCGGTGACGATCGCGTCACTATGGCCGGAGCCGTAGGTCGCGATATGCTCGATCGCGGCCTCGATCGAATCGACCACTCGCACCGCCAGAACCAGATCGAGGAATTCCTCGCCCCAATCCTCGGCACTCGCCATAGCGGCCTCGGGGAACCAGCGGCAAAACTCCGTGTCGCCACGCAGCTCGACTCCCCGGGCCGCGAGCAGGGCGCCGATTCTGGGGGCAAACTCGGGCGCCACCTGCCGATGGATCAGCAAAGTCTCCAGCGCATTGCAAACCCCCGGACGCTGACACTTGGCATTTTCCACGATCGCGGTCGCCATATCCAGGTCGGCATCGCTGTCGACATAGGCATGACAGACTCCCTTGTAGTGCTTGATCACCGGAATCGTGGAGTTTTCAACCACCGCCCGAATCAACCCTTCGCCACCGCGCGGAATGATCAGATCGACATACCGGTCCAGGCGCAGCAGCGCACCGACCGCCTCCCGGTCGGTCCAGGGCAGAAGCTGAACCGCCGCGGCCGGCAGATCGCAGGCCTGCAGTCCCTGGCGCAGAGCCGAAGCAATGGCCAAATTGGAATTGATCGCCTCCGAACCGCCGCGCAGAAAAACCGCGTTGCCCGCCTTCAGGCAGAGTCCGGCCGCGTCGGCCGTCACATTGGGGCGGGATTCGTAGACAATCCCAATCACTCCGATGGGAACCCGCACCTTGCGGATTTTCAAGCCGTTCGGCCTGATCCAGGTCGAGTCGACCCGGCCGACCGGGTCGGGCAAACCGGCCAGGACGCGCAACCCCTTGGCCATGTCCTCGATGCGCTCTGTAGTCAAGGCCAAACGATCAAGCAACGCCTGGCTCAGCCCCCGCTCTTCGCCCGCCGCCAGATCCCGGTCGTTGGCCTCGCGAAGCGGGTCAGCCTGATCCATAATCGCATCGGCCATGGCCTTCAGGCAGCGTTCCTTGCGGGCGCTTTGCAGGGTCGCCAGCTTGCGGGCGGCCTGCCGGGCATCCTGCCCCATGCTCTCCAGTTCGGCCTTGTAGTCGATTTTCTTCTGTCGCTTTATCATCATAGCCACTCCTTGCTTGTGTTACGGAGATAGACTCTTGCGAATCGGTAACCACCAGATAGTTTCGATGAATCACGCAATCGTATCCGCCGCCCTCGATCAACCGATTGATCTCGCGACTGTGCAGCCCCTTGACCCGCCGCAGTTGCCCGGCCGCATAGTTGGTCACCCCGCGAGCCAGCTCCCGACCTACTCGGTCGACCACAACCACGGTATCGCCGCGCTCGAAACTCCCGGAACAATCGACCACCCCCCGAGCCAGAAGACTGGCACCGGGACAGGCGGTCAAGGCGCGGGCTGCGCCCTCGTCGACGACCACTGAACCTGTCGGATCGGAAAAGAAGGCCAGATACCGCTTGCGACTTGACATGCGGCCGTTGCCCGTCGGCCAGACCAAAGTGCCGACATCCTCGCCGTCAAAGATGCGGCGCAGCACCGAAAAGTCGCGGCCGTCCGCTATCCAAGTGGGCTCACCGGCCTGGGCCAGGCTTTCGGCCGCCTTCAGCTTGCTGGTCATACCGCCGGTGGAACTGTTCCGATCCTCGGTGTCGCGAGCCATTGCGCGAATGCGCGCATCGAACCCGGAAACCAGCGAAATCCGATCGCCCATCACCTTGCCGTCGTGCTCGCGCAAACCGTCGACCGAAGTCAGCAGCAAAGTCAGATCGGCTCGCGCCAGAAGCGCCACCAAAGCCGCCAGCCGATCATTGTCCCCGAACTTGATCTCATCGACACTGACCGAGTCGTTCTCATTAATGATCGGCAACACATTTTCCGCCAACAGCGCATCCAGGCAGAAGGCCGTGTTCAAGTGTCTTTCCCGATCCCGCACATCGTCGGCGCAAAGCAAAACCTGACCGCAGTGAAAGCCGTGATTGCGAGCCGCGCTTTCGTAAAGTGCCATCAGCCGCATCTGTCCGACCGCCGCCAGCGCCTGCAAGCGAGGCAGTTGCGCAGGTCGCCGTTCGACCCCGAGCACCCGCATGCCGGAGCCGATGGCCCCCGAGGAAACCAGAACAACCTCGACCCCGCGCTGACGCAGAATCGCGATTTCCCCGACCAGTTGCGCGACCCGTTCGTCCTTGGAAAAGCCGTCGACGCCAGTCAACAGACGAGTGCCGACCTTGATCACCACGCGCCGCGCCGCCTGCACTGCCTGAAGACGAAGTTTTAAGTCAGGGCTGGTAGCCATCTACAATTCCGGAAATTGAATATTATAGTCGCGAGCCAGACGCTGCAGTTCGGCCTGCCGCTCGGGCGAAGGCTCCATAATCTCCTCGGTGAACAGGTGCAGCGCCCGCTGCACCAGCCAGCGCTGGCGCAAAGCCGGCCCGGCATCGCGCTTTTCGTCGATCCTCGCGCGGTAGACGAATTCCTCGAGTTCACCGGCCGCATTGCGCCCCATCAATTGAATGGCGACACTCTCGCTGCCGGCCGGAAATCGACCATACAATGAAATCATCTGGTTGCGGGCCAAGTGCGGTAGTTGCCGGGGATAGACGTCGCGAACCTCGCCGCCGCTCACCCGATACTGAAGGTTGGTCACAATAATCTCCGAATGGGCGGCGATAAAGTCCTTCAAAATGTCGGAAAAATCGCCAAGATCCTCGTCGTGCAGCGGCCGCCCCCGATTGGTCAAGGCCAGCAGGTCAAGCAAATTGCGATTGACCTGCCGCCCGGCGCTCACCGTGAAAATCGAGATGTCGTCGCGGCCGGACTGCCCGACATGGCGAATGATCTGACGATTGTCCAGGCGGTCCCGCACCGTCGACACGCCGTCGGTAAGCACGAAGATGGTCAGCGGCCGCGCCTCGACGCGAGCCTCGGCCTCGACAAAAGGCGCCAGTCCGCCATGAATATCGGTACGCCCCCGGCTCTCCAGACCGCGGAGAAAGAAGCGGGCGCGGGCCAGAGCCGCCGCCGTCGGCGGCAGATAATCCTCGAACAAGCGCTCCGGACGCGCGCGGAAGGCGACCACATTGAAACGATCCTGGGGATTCAGATATTCCAGAGCATTGTCCACCGCCAAGCGAAAGGCGTCCAGTTTGCGCTCGGGAATGCTGCCCGAAGTGTCGATCAGAAACAGCACATCCTTGGCTACCGCCCGCAAGCGCTCGCTCGCCGGGTTGGGCGAAATATCGAGGCGGAAATAGCCGCTTCCGTCGGCCTCGCGGAACACGGTCATCGCCACCTGCAGCAAACGGTCGAGACGTCCGATCGACGGCTCCCCCTCCTCGTCCGCCTCGGTTCTCGTCAGTTCCGGCATCGACGGCGGCCGCCGTCGCGACGGCTCCTCGGCCTTCACCTCTCGGCCCGGCTCCCCCGACTCCGCCAAGCCTGCGCCCGGATCCGGCCTGGCCAGCTCCGGCATAGCCACGTCCGGCGACCGCAGGCCGACCTGCCAAACCGCCGCCGCCACTCGGTCGCTGTCGTGAAACAGGCTGGGCAGCCGGGGTTCGTCGGCAGTCACCCGCTCCGCCCGCGCCACCGTCGGACGCTCCGTCGCCAGCGGAGTCAGAGCGGCAAACTCTTCGTCCATGGTCAGAATCGAAGGTCGCGGACCGCTGGCCGGCCGCCATCGGCGCGCCTCGCCCGACCATTCCTCGCCGGTCGACCCGGGACGCGGATTCCGCAAACGCACTTCCGGGCGCGGCGAATCCAGCAAACCCTGTTCGTCGAAAATCCGGGTCACCGCCATCCCCCCTCTGATTTCGGCCGCCAGATCAATCGCCGCCTCCGGTGCGGCGCCTTCCGGGTCGTGCGGTTGCGGCTCCGGCATCACAATCTGTTCCGGCAATTCGATGGCACGCACCAGCAGACGCCGAGTCGGCGCCGGGCGCGACATGTCGAGAGTGGTCGGCAATGCCCGTACCGGAATCCACGGGGAAAAGACCAGCAGGAACACATGGATCAGGCTGGAAAGCAGAGCCGAAACAATCAGATAGGAGAATTTTTCAATTATGGCTTGCATGGCGAAAAGCGGAACGATGCTTGACAAAGAATATCTTCAACCAGGAAAATAATCGAACCATCCGCCTTTGCAAGCCGTCGCTTCACATCAGGCGGCCTTGACGCAGATCAGCCCGAGGCTGCGGGTGAAAATTGATCGCCCGCGGGAAAGGACAAAATATGCGATGGCACCGCGAAGCGGGGCGCGTTTGCCCCGGCC
>SLSR01000242.1 GCA_007130365.1 Lentisphaeria bacterium | reverse complement strand
CAACCTGGCCTTGATCTCCGAGGAGGTAGAAGGTATGGAGTCGACTCTCGACGACATTGTCGGGCAGATCGCGAGCGCGGTCAGGGAGCGTTCCGAAAAGGGGTTCAATTTCGGGGTCGCCCTGATTCCCGAAGGGCTGATCGAATTCATTCCCGAGATGAAGGCGCTGATTGCCGAACTGAACGACCTGCTGGCCGCCAACGACCGCGAGTTCTCCGCCATCGCCGAGTCCGAACGGCGCATTGCCTTCTTGTCCGAGCGCCTGGGATCCGCAACCGCCCATGTCTTTGACTCCCTACCCGCCGAAATCAAACTTCAGTTGATGATGGATCGCGATCCGCACGGCAATGTTCAGGTGTCCCGAATCGAGACCGAGAAACTGTTGATTGTCATGGTCGAGCGAAAACTTGAAGAATGGCGGGACAAGGGTGAATTCAACGGCAAGTTCAGCGCCCAAAGTCACTTCTTCGGCTACGAAGGGCGCTGCGCCGCCCCGTCCAACTTTGACGCCGACTATTGCTACAGCCTGGGCTACACGGCCGCCTGCCTGATCGCGGCCGGCAAGACCGGCTACATTTCCTCGGTGCGCGGCCTGGAAAAGTCGGCCGACGAATGGCAGGCCGGCGGCATTCCCCTGACGATGACGATGAACCTGGAACGGCGCAAAGGCAGGGACGTGCCGGTAATCCGCAAGGCGCTGGTCGACCTGGCGTCCGCTCCTTTCGCCACCTTTGTCGCGCATCGCGAGTTGTGGCGGCGGGAAAACCGATTCGTCTATCCTGGGCCAATCCAATATTTCGGTCCGGCCGAGGTGGCCGACCGTACCACCCTCACCCTGCAAATTGAACAGCAGGGATGACCAGATAGGATATTCGTCTGTTATGCAAGAATTCCAAATCCGCGAGCGAGCCCTTGTCCGTCGGCATCGCCCGACAAGTGCAGTTGCCGCGAAAATTAGCGTCCCCTTGCCGGGCCTGCTGCCTTTTCTTTTCTTCCTTCTGGCATCGTTCGCCGCTCCTTTGTTGCGTGGCGAGGATCCTTCGGTATCCTTTGGCGCCCCGCGCTGGGGCGGCAATGTCAGGTTGCCGTCCTACAGCCTGGGGACTCTGCCCGCCACGCTGCGCAATCCCGACGAGCAGACCGCGGAGGTGCTGCTCAGTGTCACTCCCGACCGAACCGGCGAGGGAACGATTGTCAACCAGCAGCAGATGGCGGTCGGTCCCGGCGCCGTGCTTCACGCCCCTCTTCGTTTCCTCAGCTATGCCACCGAAAGCTATACCGGAGACGTGACCGACCCGCGCAGCGGGGCTCTGCTCAGCCGCGAGCAAATCGCCAGCGCCTATGAGACACAGGCCGTGCAGACCCGCATTTTTGTGTTGACCGACAAAGAAGATTTCCCGGTTGCCGCCGACATCAGCCGGCTCAACCTGCTTCATCAACGCGTCCAGGTGGCAAGAGGCGGAGCCGAGAGCGCGCCGCGTCATTGGCCGGATTACGGAGCCGCCTCCGCGATCGTCCTCGTCCGCCCCGACTTTCCGGCCATGGACGATGCCCAGTTTCAGGCGATTCGCGACTTTGTGGTCGGTGGCGGCACTCTGCTGGTGGTTCATCCCGAGACCATGATGGAAATCGAAAACACACCGCTGGCCGACTTGCTGCCGGTGGATCCGATCACTTTGCGCCGGGTCGAAGTTCTGCCGGAACTGGAGGATTGGTTCGCGGCCTATCGTTCTCCGGCGGAACCGGAAAAGCCGCTGGCCATGGTGTGGCCGGACGGATTGACCATGCTTGAAAGCGTGGCTCGTCCGCGCAGTCATGTGACGGCAAGCCACGGTCCCTATCCGCTGATTGCCTGGCGCCCGGTCGGAGCCGGCATGGTCGGAGTCTGCACCTTCGACGCCACCCATCCGACATTCAGGCTGCAACAGGCCGGAATCCCCCTGTGGAACCATATTTTCAGATGGACTTCAGTCCATCCATTGACCGCAGGCGCGGTCTTCGCCCCGCCTCTTGAGCAGGCCGCCGACCGCCTGACCGGCTTTCGTGCCGCCGGCGCCGATACCGTGCAGCAGATTTTGACTGCGAACTTGATCTTTGTCGTTCTGGTTCTTCTGCTGGCTCGTCTGGCCCGACGCCAGGCGACCGGCTGGGTGCTTCTCGGAATTTACGGTATCGGCTTGACCTGGGTTCTGTTTCTGGCCGCCTATCGTCAATTGGACGAGCAGCCGAGCCGCAATCTGATCACCCTGGAGATCGGAAGCCGCCAAGTCGACCGCTTGGTCGCCATGCAGGCGGTTTCTCTTTTCACTCAACACGACGCTTCGCCGCGTTTGCAGACCGCGGCGGCCGGCAACGCCTTTCTGCCGCCGATCACTCCCAATATCGACTTCAATCCACTGGCCATGTTTCAGCATCAACCTCGAGAAAGCTGGCAGATCAGACGTCAGGATGGTCGCGAGCATTTGCGCAACTTCAACCTTAGCGCCTTGCGGCGGCGCGTCTTCGGCTGTGCCTTTGTCGAGCGCCTTGAACCCCGGACATCCAGTTTCGGAGAGTGGCGCGGAGCCACTTTGCGCTATGCCGAGAATGGCCCTGTCCTGACTGACTTCACACTTCCGGACGACCTGCCTGACGACAGCATGGTCTATTTGACTGGCGGCGGCGGCGCCTTGCGGATGCGTCCGCGCGGCGATGGTGTTTGGCTGGCCGAAGGAGCCGGTCAAAGACTGTTGCAACTGAACCCGGTCTTGACCCGCTTTCAGGAATTCATCGCGGGCGGCTGGCTGCCGGACAACCGTCTGGTTCTGCTTTATCGCGATCAAGGCGACTCCGCCCCCCCCCTTCCCTTCAATCTGTCAGACGACGGCTACGAGCAAGTCTCCTATCGCCTGCGCATAGCCCCGCTTCAGGTCGAAGCCGAAGAAGGAAGCCTGCCGCTGCCCTTTGAACTCATTGCGGTAAAACCGGCCGACCGGGCCGCGCAAACTCTGCTTTGGCAAGACGAAGGAAGCTATCTGCAGTCGGGCGGCAGCTATCTGTTCAGCGTCGAACTGCCACCGCCTTTGGCCGATTCGGGTCTGCAATCCGTCACGGTCCAAGTACGTCTGCAAAACCCGGACGGCAACGCCGTCGCCGACATTCAACTGCAGCCATTCTCCCAAGCCATTGCCCTGCCCGAACAATTCGGACAACAGACGGTACCGGACACCCTGCACGGCCAGGAGACTAGCTCCGGACGTTTCGTCTTCGAAACCGCATCCGCGGAAGATCTGATCGACCCGGTCAGCGGTCGCTTCTACCTGAGGTTGCGAGTTGCGCCCGCCGACCGGGACGGCTCGCCGTCCCTGCCGGGGCAGGCCATGCTTTGGCGACTGCTCGAACTGCGGGTCGAAGGGCGCGCGACCAAACCATCCTCCACCCTATCCGATCATGGAGTATAAGCAAGTATGATTAAAACTGAAAAACTGACTCGCGACTATGGCAACAACCGCGGCATCTTCGACCTTTCCATGGAGATACCAAAGGGCAAGATATTCGGCTTCATCGGCCCCAATGGCGCCGGCAAGACGACTACGATAAAAATGCTTTGCGGACTCTACAAGCCGACTTCCGGCAAGTCTTCCATTGACGGTCTGCCAGTGCTGCCCAAAAACCATGGCGCGATCAAGCGGATGATCGGCTATATGCCAGATAAAACCGGAGTCTACGACCAGATGAGCGTCTGGGAGTACCTCGACTTCTTCTGTGCCGCCTATCGCATTCCGCGCAAACGGCGCAGGCAGCGCATCGACACCGTTCTTGAGCTGACTGAAGCAGGCTACATGCTGGACTACCAGGTCAGTTCGCTTTCCCAGGGCATGGGCAAGCGGGTGGCCTTGGCCAAAACCCTGCTGCACGATCCGCAAGTTTTGATCCTCGACGAACCGGCCTCCGGACTCGACCCCTATGCCCGCATCGAAATGCGGCGCACCATTATGCGATTGCGCGAGTTCGGCAAGACGATCATGCTCTCCTCCCATATCCTCCCCGAACTGTCCTCGGTCTGCGACCTGGTCGGAATCGTCGAGAAGGGAAGACTGCTGGCTTTCGGCACGGTTCGCGAAATCGTCAACAGCCTGCAGGAAAATATAATTCTCAGCGTCACGGTACAGGGCGAAACCGCGCGGGCCGCCGAGCTTTGCGCCAGCCACGCCAATGTCAAGGGGGTGACCCCGCAGGGCAACGAAGTGCGGATCAACTATGTCGGGCCTCGTTCGGAGATCGCTGAAATCAATCGTGTTCTGGTTGAAAACAAGGTCAACGTAATCGGCTTTCGCGAGGAAGAGGGAGATTTGGAGGAGGCCTTCCTGCGAGTCACCCGCAAGGAGCAGGAAAAGGGAGGCGACACTGAAACCGTCGAACTCAAAGAATGTTCCAAGGCGGCAGACCGGCCGACGGACAACAAAGCAAACAAAGCAAAAGACGCCCGCGAGAAAAAAACGGCAAAAGACGGAGCCAAGGCATGAGCCGACTTTACGAGAATCCGGTTTTTCGAAGGGAGTTCACGACGGCGGCTCGCGGCGGCAAGCTGGCCTGGGCGCTGCTTGGGCTGATCGCCGCCCTCAGCTTCATTCTTTTCATGCTATGGCCGCGCACTGGAGTCTTCTCGCGCTTCGACAGCAACGAGCTGTTTATGGTTTTTCTCGCCTCCAATTTAGGCCTGTTAATTTTGACTACGCCAGTGGTTACCGCAACCGCGATTACCGAGGAGAAGGAAAGAAACACCTTTGAACAACTGTTTGTGACCCTGCTCACGCCCTTCGACATCATGGTCGGAAAACTGCTTTCTGCCCTGTGCATGGTTTTGCTGATCATGCTGGTCACCATGCCGGTGACCGCGATCTGCGCGCTCAGCGGCGGCATCAGCATCCCGTTTCTGCTGAAAACATACGGAATCATTCTGCTTTCCGTATTCACCTACAGTCTCCTGGGGCTGGCTTTGAGCGCCTGGTGCAAGCGCAACTTCACCGCCGTGCTCATGACCTACACCGGGATCATCGCCTTGGCCGGCGCGGTCTGGCTGCCGGCAGTCCTGCTCCACCAGTTCGCGCCATTGCGGGAGGCCGTTCTTCTTTTGCGCACCCTGAGTCCCTTCGAAGCCCTGTTCGCGCTTTACGACCCGGTGCAGTATGAAGTGAGCTGGGGACGAATGAGCGCCGATTTGGCGGTCTGGCGGCACTTGCTGGGCATGGGGGTTCTGGCGCTGTTCTTTTTCATTGTCTTCTGCGCCTTGATCTTCCGCCCCCGGGTTGCGCGGCAGGAGGCGCAGTCGCAAAAGCACTACACCGATTTTCGCACCAGCCTGAAGCGCAAACTGGGATTCCCGTTCTACCTGATTGATCCTCTGAAGCGGAAAAAGCCGATCGGCGGCTGGCGCAACCCGGTGTTCGTGGCCGAACTGCGCAGCAAGATCTTCGGCAACCCCAAGTTCATACTGCGGGCGCTGGCCGCCTGCATCGCGATCAGTCTGCTGCTGATCTTTTTGGTCACCCTGCAATATGGAGTGGTGTTTTCGCAGGATCAGGTGCGCCTGGCCGCCGTACTCTTTCAGTTTGCGGTTGTGGTCTTTTTCGCACCCGTGGTCAGCAGTGGCAGCGTAACTGAGGAAATGACCACCGGCACCTTTGAAATGTTGCGCATGACCCCGATCTCGGCCTGGACTCTGGTGCTGGGCAAATTCAAGGCCGCATTCGTCTATGTCCTGATCTTTCTGGTCAGCAGCGTTCCCGTATTTTTCGCCATCATGTATATGCAGACCGATCCCGCCTACTGGCGAATCGGCGCCTGGATGGCGGTCTTGGTCTTGGCCACTTTGGTCTTTACCATGTTTGGCCTTTTCGCCTCCAGCATTATGAAAACCACGGCGGCGGCCACCGCCTTGAGCTACGGTTTCGCCTTTGTCTTTTCAACCGCCACTCTGGCGGCTCTGATGTTTGGAGACCGGATTTCACGCCAGGCTCAGGCCGCGATCCTGACCCTCAACCCATTGGCCGCGGCCGTCCAGTTGACGACAGATGAATGGTTCGCCGACTATCCTCTGATCTTCGGCAATCTAATGTGGCAAAATACCTTGATTGCCTATGCCGGGATCTTTGCCCTGATCCTGCTGGCTACCGCAATTCGCGTTCATGCCTTGTTTGCCCGGCGCGGCTGAGATCTGATTTTACAGGGAAGACGATGAAAAAGATTAAGATTATCCGCAATCGACTAAACAATATTCTATCCGCAGTTCGCGGCATGCGATGCCGTCTGCCGCTCTCCGCTCTGGCGGTCATTCCCCTGGTCGCGCCCGTCTGGCAGCAGCGACCGCCGCAGGAAGATGAACTGCAGACTCAAGCTCCGCGGCGGGCCGACGACGAAACGGTGTTTTTTCAGAGGCAGGGCATGGAATACGTCGATTCCGAAATCGGTTTGCGGCTTTTGCACAATCTGGCCGCCGCCAACAGTGAAACTGCCGCCGAGATTTTTTTGGAAATTATCGAACACGAAAGCGATAGCGACGTCTTGGCGGTTGCCCTGAGCCAACTCTCCCGACTGCCTTATTCCCGCGAACGCGCCCTTGCGGCCGTCCGTCCGCATTTGACCCATGACGACACTCGGATCCGGGAATGGAGCCTGCGCCTGCTCGGCGAGCTGGCTGCCGATCAGGACAGCCTGGATATCGCGCTTCAGGCGGCTCTCGCCGACCCCTCCCACATGGTGCGGCAGGCGGCTCGGCAGACTTTGCGCAAACACGCCGAACAGCTTGCCTTCGAACAGGCCGTTGGCCTGGCCGAAGGTTCAGATGCTCGCCACCGCGCTCTTGCCTGGAGCACGGCCGCACACTCCCGCGGCGGCATCGAGCATGTTCAAATCATGCAGACGGCGGCGGTCGAAGATCCGTCCCCCCTGGTGCGCCGCGAATTGCTTTTGGCGCTGGCCAAACAAGACTTTGCCGCAGCCCGGCAATTGCGCGATGCCTTGATCGACGATCCGCACCCTTCGGTGCGAGCCGCAGTAGCCGAAACCGCCGGAGCGACCGGGGTCGGACAAGAACCGCAACCGGAACAACAAATTCTGATCGTCTTGAGTGAAGATCGCGATCCGGAAGTGCGGCGGGTGGCCGTTGCCGCCATGGCGCAACACCCCAAACCGGCCATTGCCCAGGCCACCGTCGAACGTTTTTCCGATGATGCCGACTTTG
>SLSR01000171.1 GCA_007130365.1 Lentisphaeria bacterium | reverse complement strand
TTCAGGCCTACATCGACCATCGCCTCGAGGTGGTCACCCGCCGCGCCCGCTTCGACCTGAACAAGGCCGAGGACCGGGCGCACATCCTGGAAGGCCTGCTGATCGCGGTCGACAACATCGACGAGGTGGTGCAAATCATTCGCCAGTCGCGAACCCGCGAGGAGGCGGCTGGCCTGCTCTCGCAAAGATTCCGGCTCAGCGACCGCCAGACCTCCGCCATTCTCGAAATGCGTTTGCATCAGTTGACCGGGCTGGCCATGGAATCTCTGCAAGCCGAATACGACGAACTGCTCAAGCATATCGAATACTTGAAGCGCCTGCTCTCCGACCGGCAGATGCGCATGCAGGTAGTGCGGGACGAGCTGGTCGAAGTGCGCAACCGCTATGCCAATCCGCGGCGCACCAAGATCCTTCCCGGCGAGCGCGAGCTGGACAACGAAGACCTGATTCCACGCACACTCTGCGTGGTTACCCTGTCCCGCGAAGGCTATATCAAGCGCGTCCCGATCGACACCTACCGCACTCAGAATCGCGGCGGCATCGGGGTCATCGGCATGCAGACCAAGGAGGAGGACTATGTGCGGCGACTCCTGACCGCCTGTTCGCACGACTACATAATGTTCTTCACCAACCACGGCCGCATGCACTGGCTGAAGGTGTACGAGATTCCGGAGGGCGCCCGGGTGGGCAAGGGCAAGGCTATCGTCAACCTGCTGGAATTGGCTCCCGAAGAATTCATTCAGGCCGTGATTACCGTCGACGAGGTCGACGTACCCGACCGCTATGTGGTCATGGCAACCGCCAAGGGGACCGTCAAAAAAACCGCCCTCGCTCAATTCAAGCACTTGCGGCGCAAGGGTATAAGGGCAATTGTCCTGGTTCCTGAAGACGAGTTGATCGGAGCCAGCCTGACCGACGGCAACCAGGAGATTCTCCTGTCCTCCCGCGACGGCATGGCCTGCCGCTTCAAGGAGAGCGATGTGCGCGAGATGGGGCGGGTGACCCGCGGAGTCCGCGGCATGCGCCTGATCGACGAGCAGGGCCGGCAAGTCTCTAAACTGGTGTCGATGACTGTGGTCGACCCGGGCGCCGACCTCCTGGTGGTGACCGAAAGAGGCATGGGCAAGCGCACCTGCATCGGCTTCGGCAACGCCGAACAGGATCGGGAAATCGGCGGCGGCTATCGTCTGACCCGCCGCGGTGGCAAGGGCGTGATCAGCATTCGCCTGGCCGAGGACGACCTGGTGGTGGCGGCTCTGCAAGTCCAGTCGGGCGACGAAATCCTGATGACTTCGGTGAACGGGCAGATGGTCAGAATCTCGACCGATAACATTCGCGCGATCGGCCGCAGTTCGCGGGGAGTGCGGATTATGCGCCTGCGCGAGGGCGATCGTATCAGCGGAACCTCGCTGATCCAGGATCTGCCGGAGTCCGAAAAGCTGGCGGGCGAGGAGGGCGCCGACGAGGAGTCGACCGACCGGATCGAGGCCATCGACAATCTTGAAGTACTGCCTGGCGCGGAAGAGAACCAGACGGGGGGGGAGGGCGAGGCGGCCGCCGACCAGGAGCCGACGCCCGAGTAGGACTCTAATCTCGGCTGTCCTTTCGTTTTGGACCTTGGGTTCCCCGGCTGCTGCCGGGACGGAATGAATTAGTGTTCTGAGAATCTGAATATATGACCCCCTGCAGAAGCCAGTCTGGCAAGCCGAACGATAACTCGCAGGAGGCGGCGCTGAAGCGCGCCCTGGCCTTGCTGGAGCGACGAGCCCACTCCAGGCGGGAGTTGAGCGACAAGCTGCGACAGCGCAAGTTTCCGCCGGACATCGTGGGCCAAGCCCTGGCCGAGCTGGAAAGACTGCACCTGCTCGACGACCTCCAGTTCGCCGAGCTGTTTATTCGGGAAAAGCTGATCTATGCTTCGCGCCCGCTCGGACAGCGCCGCATCATGCAGGATTTGCGACGCCGGGGAATCGACGAAGCGACCGCCAAACAAGCCTGGAGCACCGTCGAGCAGGAGGAAAGGCCCGAGCCGGAAAGCGAGCGGGCAGGGGAGGCGGCGCGGCGAAAATTGGCTTCGCTTCGCGACCGTGAAGACCCGCGCCGGGTGCGAGCCCGACTTTGGCGCCATCTTGCCAGCCGCGGGTTCGACGCGGAAAGCGCCGGCCAGGCGGTCGAGCAGGCGATGCGCGAGCAAGGACTTTGGTGATCCATGGAGTTATTTCCCGGCTTGCGGCGACCGCAAGCGCGCGATCTCCCGGCGCAAAGCCCGACTGGCACTGTAGCCTTTGTCCCGGCTCGGTTCGAGATAGCTGGCGTCGGCAAAGTTGTTCCAACTGTTGATGACAAAATACTTGGGTTCGAGCGCCGCCGCCTGGCGAAGCGCTCCGACGACCGCATCGCCGTCGTCTTCGCGTCGCCGGAACACCCCCCGCAGACCGCCCGCCAAATCGTCTGCCGGACTGATTTTACTCACCCAAACCTGCTCTCCGTCACGACTGACCGATACCGGATCCCGGTTTGTCGGCCGCCAAATCCAGTCGTTGCGGGAATGCGGAGAATCGCCGGCGCCAATAAAGAAGAAGGCGGGATGGCGAATCCGGCGGAATCCGAAATTGGCCAGCACGATCAGCGGGCGATTGTCGATCCGGTACACTCCCGGTCGCCAGGCCAGGCGCAGATCGAGCAGCCACCCGGGAATTTCAAGCGACCATGGCCGGCCACTGTCGGCATCGTGCGGCAGAACCATGAAGAAGGCGATATCGGGCCAACCCGGGTTTTGCGCCCGCAGTTCGAGCAGACGCGCATAGCGCTGACGACGCACCGCGTCGTGCAGGGTCGAGACTTCGACCTCGACCAACACCACATCGACCCCCGCATCGGACATTCGGCTGAAATCGCGCTCCATCCGGTTGTCGGTCCAGCCTTCGTAGTCCGGCAGGGGAGCGTTGGTTTCACGCACCAGGCCCGGACCGTAGGGATGATAGACCAGCATGAAGACACTGTCCGACAAAACAAGGGTTTGCAGGTGCTCCGGCGACGATGCCGGAAAGCGGGCGCAACCCGAAAGCGCCAACAGCAGACAGAACAGGACAAAAGCCCCATGAACCGACAGGATTTTGGCGCACCCCCCCAAAAAAAGAGGCTTGACTCCGATCATGCGTCTAATCAACGTTTTCAGACTTCATTCCCTTCGATTGATTCAGCTTCGACATAATCTGCGCAATCCCGCATCGGTTCGGTTGGGCGATTGTGCAGCAAACAACGACAGACAAAGGGATGCTTCAGAAAATGATCGCAATCCCGACAAAAACGGGAATCGTCGGAATCGTGCAGCCAGTCTTGTCGCCGACTGTTCTTCGGGGCGTCGGCCAGGCGCCTGTCCGCGCCGAGGAATGAGAGCAGCTTTTCGCGCGACACGTTCGCAACCGCGTCTTTCTCGCAGTCAGACGACAAGGCGGCGGGAGCATCGGCCAGTCGACATTGGCAAAACGCGCAGCCAAGATATTCCTCGGTCTGCCAATTTTCGACTCGCCGCAAAAGCTTGACCACGGACTGCTGCCGGCAGCCCGGGCAAAGAATCTCCATGCCGGGTTGATATTTCATGTCCATATCATAGCATTGCAGCCATTGTCGGCAAGTGGTGGTTGCGGCCTTCGCAAAATACATCAAAGCGGCGAGGGCTCGCCGGGTTACAGAGCCCCTCTGTCTATAGCGTCGCATAATATATATTACGTACATTCAAAAAGGGCGGGGGAAACTTAATTGTTGGGCTTTTAATTCCTGCACTGCTTGTTGTTACGGAAATTTTCCGAGGCGTCTGTCAATAACTTGTCGGCAAATTAATCATGAATTGATCGATCAAACCGACTGGCTCGACGCGGCCATGATGGCGCGGGCAACGGTGGCGCTGTCAAGCCCCGGAAGCACGGTCAACTGCCAGGCGCCGGGATGCTGATGACGGAACCAGGTGCGCTGTCGACGGGCGTACTGCCAGGTTTTCTGCTCGATCCGTGCGCTCAACTCGGACCGGCTGGCAATCCGCCCGGAGAGATAGTCCGCCACCTGCCTGTAGCCGAGCACCTGGCGGGCGGTCGGGGTATTCATTAGTCCCCGTTCCAGAAGTTCCGCCGTTTCCTCAAGCCATCCTTGCCGGAGCATCTCCCGGGTTCGCCGCCGAATTTTCTGCCGCAATTCCGCCGCCGACGGCATTACGATGAATTGCCTGAAGGCCTGAGAGGTCGCCTGCCTGCCGTCGCTCTCCAGGGAGCCGAAGCCGTCCGGCAGGCAACCTTGCACCCTGACAATTTCGACGGCCCGAGCCAGTCGTCTTGGATTTTGCAGCAGATCCCGGGGAAGATTCAGGCCGCCGCTATTGCCGATCAGTTCGCTTTGCAGTCTCTCTCTTCCTTCCGGAGTTTGCGTTTGCGCGAAGATCTCGCGATAGGCGGCAGACTCCGCCTTCGGCAGTTTGAAGTCGTAGAGCAAGGCTTTGGCGTAAAGACCGGTGCCGCCGACCAGCAGAACCGATCGGCCGCCTTGATTCAAGGCCTTGACCAGAGGCCGGGCCGCCTGCAGAAACAGGTCAAGGCTCCAGGTTTCGTCGATCTCCCGCATATCGACCAGGTGGTAGCGGTAGCGGTGCAGTTTTTCGGGCGACGGCTTGGCCGAGCCGATATTCATCCTCCTGTAAACCTGCATGGAATCGCAGGAGACAATGTCGATCGCAGGAACCAGGTCGGCCAGGCAGTGCGCGATCGCGGTCTTGCCCGAGCCGGTGGGACCCAGTATTGCCAGGTTGAAGGGTGCATTGCCCATGGTTCCCCCCACCCTCTCCCCCTACCCGCCTTTAGCCGGTTCCCGGCGTATGCCCGAAAGAATATACAGACCGATTCCCAGGCAGATCGCGGAATCGGCAACATTGAATACCGGCCAGTCGTAAAAATGCAGATGCACATCGATAAAGTCGATCACCTCGCCATGCAGGAGCCGGTCGATCAGGTTGCCGGCGATCCCCCCGATCAACACCCCCAGTCCGGCGACTCGCAGCCAGAGTCCCTCGCCCATGGTTGGCAGCTGCCAGATCAGGAAGCCTAGAGCCAGAGCCGAGATTACAGTCAGCAGCCAGGTATGTTCGGCAAACATTCCCCAGGCGGCGCCGGGATTGGTGGTATAGGCCAGGCGCAGAAAGCCGGGAACAATATCGGTCGGCGGCCGGCCCGCCTGATAGCGCAGAGCCAGCCATTTGCCTGCCTGGTCGAGAAGGGTCACGGCGCCGGCCATGGCGCCGGCGAAAACCCTCTGCTCGAAGGTGGTCTCGGGGTTTGATGCATTGCCTTTCATGCCTGGCAAGATAGTCGATGGCGTCCATGATGCAACCTCGCGAAATAGTCGCCCTGCCATTTTTCGGGCTTCCGAAAGGGAACAAATGAAACCGCATGGCCGGATTCGCATGAATTATGCGGGATAGGGGCTATATTAAACCATTGGATAATCCGCAAGAAAAAATCATCGCAAGCAGATCGAGAAAACATTCATATATGGAGCAGGATCGCCCGCGTCAGACCGAAAAGCCGATTCCGGAGATGCCGGAACGTGCCCCCAAGCCTAAAATGGCGGTTTTCGGGGGCTCCTTCGACCCGATCCACAATGGGCACCTGTTCATCGCGGGCAGCCTGCTGCGTTCGGGATTGGCCGACGAAGTGTTGTTTGTGCCGGCTAAAAATCCACCGCACAAGGCGGATCTTGAATTGACTCCCGGCGCCGATCGTCTGGCCATGCTGCAAAAGGCCACGGCGGCGCATCCGGGACTGAGCGTTTCGGACATCGAACTAGAGCGCGACGACGGCCCATCCTATACGATCGACACCATGGAAACCCTGAGCCGGGTGTTTACCGAGCATCGCCTGCTCTTCGTCATGGGAATGGACAGCCTGCGCGACTTGTCCGGCTGGTACCGGTCCGGCGAGCTGGTCAACCGGTTCGACTTTTTGGTCTATCCCAGACCCGGAGTGCGGATTCCCTCTTCGGTCGAACTCAATCCCCACTTCGGCCCGCGCAATACCAAGAAACTTTTGGATGCGGTGGTCGATCTGCCGTTGCTGCCGATTTCCGCCACCGCGGTCAGAGCCGCCGTTGCCCGCGGCGGCTCTCTCGCCGGACTGGTCAGCGACGGGATCGTTGACTATATCAGGAAAGCCCGGCTTTATCGGCCGTCTTCGCCCGCCCCCCCTCCGTCAACCATCAGTTAGAGGCCTCTTCATGAAAGATCGGGAAAGAGCCGTGGAAGCCAGCGACCAGGAACTCGCAACCGCCCGGCTGGCCGCCGAAACCTGCCTTGCGCACAAAGCCGCCGAGGTTGTGCTCTACGATCTCAAGCAGTCGTCTCTGCTCGCCGACTTCTATCTGGTCTGCTCGGGCACTTCGGAGCCGCATCTGCAAGCCTTGGCCGGACACCTTGAGAAAACCATGCGCAAGCATGGGCTGCGGCCGCGACATATCGATGGATCGCCGGCCAGCCGATGGATTGTCGTTGACTACGGCAATCTGCTGGTGCATCTGTTCGCTCCAGACATGCGCCGATACTACGAGATTGAAAAGCTATGGCAGAAAACCGCCGAAGTGGTTTATCGGGGCGGCGAGGAAAAAGACGAGCCCGTGCCGATCTTTTAGCCGGGCAACTTCAGTTGAATTCCCCTTGAAGCAAAGAGTTCTGAAGTTCCCTCTACCAGTCAACGGCGGTCGATCAGGTGCGGAACCACGTCGCAGGTTTCCATGTACCAGTGCAGCATTCGGTTGCGCAGCAGGCACAACCGTTCAGCATAGTCGGGATGGTCGATCAGATTGCACTGCTCCCCGGGATCTCGTTGCAGGTCGTACAATTCATCCGTTTCATAGAGACGTCTGACATACTTCAACTCCCGGGTGCGGCACATGGCGGCTTTGCTGTGGTATGGGCCGTCGTCGGTGGTCTGCAGGCTGATTCGGGGAGCATACATACCTTCACTGCCCGCCGACGCACTTTGCCATTCCATGGCCTGAACTTCCCCGTAGCGGCGGCCGCCCTCGCAAAAGACGGCGTCCCGATGATTTTCGCGCCCGCCCGCCAGCAGCGGCAGGAGGCTTTTGCCGAAATGATCGTAGCCCGGCTCGATCCCGGTCAATTCATAGACGGTGGCCGCAAAATCCACCAGCTCGACCAGGGCTTCGCAGATCCGCGGCCGCACCCCACACTGTTTTGGCGGCTTGACAACCAGCGGCACCCG
>SLSR01000086.1 GCA_007130365.1 Lentisphaeria bacterium | reverse complement strand
TAGGCGGTGAAGCCGCGCAATGCGGCGCCCTTTTCAAGTTCGGAGTCGGGGGTGGCGTAGGCTGCTACATCCGCGACATGCACGCCGACGGTCGCGGTTCCGCTCTCGGGATTGACTTGCAGAGAGATGGCGTCGTCGAAATCCTTGGCGTCCTCGGGGTCAATGGTGAGCAGAACGATTTTATCGTCCAATTTATGGCGCTCGATGTCGACTGGCTGACATGCGGCGGCCGCACGGTTTTCCTCGGCGGAGTATGCGGGGGTCAGGTCGAAGGCGGCCACAATGGCGTCAAGGTCGGCCGAAATGGCGCCCGGTTTGGCGATTCGGCGGGTGAATTCGGCTTGCAGCGCCTGCCCCTGTCCGTCGGGATGCTGCAGACTGGCCTCGATCCAGTCCCCTTCTTCCAGGTCGGAGGGAGGGGGCTGCGATTTTTCAGAGGCAAAGGAGAGTGGGACATTTTCCGGAATCTCCTGGCGCAAAGGCTGAATAAAGGCTTCGCCGGCCGCGTCGAAGGCAAAGACGCCGACTACTTCCGAATGGCCGCGGCGCAGAATCTTCTCCACTTTGCCGACCGGCCCGCGGGCGTCTTCACTTTGAATGCTGACCAGGACTTGGTCGTCGGAGAGTGCGTTGTTCAGGCTGTGGGGAGGGATGAACAGATCCTTTTCGCTGTGTTCGCTGGTCACGAATCCGAAGCCGCGCGGATGCACTGAAATTGTGCCGCTGATGGTTTTTCCCTGTTCGCTCGGCTGCGGGCGTCCGGACTTGCTTCGTCTGGCGGTGCCGGTGCGGCTTCGCGGATTGCTTCTTTTCCTGTTCAATTTGAGTCCTTTTTATTCTTGTCGGTGAATTTTCGAATCAGATCGGGAGCCGACAGGGAGAAGAGCACGGAAAGCGAGTGCAGCAGCACGACTCCGTTCAGGTGGGCGTCGCCGCGACCGATTTGATCGAGACGAATCGAGAGGTTGCCGAAAAGGTCGTGCAAGTCTTCGATCATCTCGATTTCGTGGGCTTCCAGTTCGCCGTTGCTGGTGTGCCCGGCGAAGGCGCGGGTGAAGGCGTCGAGAACTTCCTCGTTGGTCGGGAACGGCGGCAGCTCGGTCATCGGCTGCTTCACCTTGCGCCCGATCGGGCATTCGTATTGAAAGGCGCCGAGCCGCACCAGCTCGCCGACCACTCTTTGCAGGGGGATGTCGTGCAGGGTGAAGGATTCGCCGTCGGTCTTCCTTATTTCGACTTCGACTTTCTCAAAAGACTTGTGGTCGGCCAAATCGGCGGCGTATTTCGCCATCACTTCGGCGACTGGGCAGGTGGGAGATTCTTCCGGTTTGAGCGTGCAGGCCGGACACTGGAAATTCTCCAGCCTGATCCATTCGGGCACTCCGTGCATGTGGAGATTGCTCAGGCGCATGGTGCCCTGCTCCGAGAACGAGAAGTCCCAGCGCATGGTGTCGCCGTCGGCCAGGTGGATTCGGATTGACTCGATCATGATATTTCAAATTACCCCTGCTGGTTCGGCAGTCTTTACACTGGCTCGTGTGGTCTATGGCAGCTGCCCTGAGACTAAGCCAAGATGGATCGGAGCCGACAAAAAATTTGCCGGTCTTTATTGATATCTGATTTTAATATACGGCGATTGTCCGAATAATGCCAGCGGCCGGCGGCGGATGGACGCAGCATCATTGACTGGCGCGCTTGCTCAATCCGGCGATTTCGGCCTTGTTCAAGAGCCGCCATTGACCCGGCGCGAGTTGCGGATCCCGCAGACTGCCCAGCCCCACCCGGATCAGACGGACAACCGGCAGGTCTGCACTTTGGCAGAGTCGACGGATCTCCCGCTTCTTGCCTTCCTTCAGGATGAATTCCAGTTCGGTCACGGTTCGGGCGCCGGACACGACTCCGACCCTGCGGACGCTTTCCGGACGCAGTTCCTGACCGCCCTCGACCACTCCTTCGCGCAGTCGGCGCAAGGTTGGCCCGGGAACTTTGCCGAGCACGAACACGCGATAGGTCTTTTCCAGTTCATGGCGGGGATGGGCCACTTTCTGGGCGAACTCTCCATCGTTGGTGCAGACGATCAGCCCTTCGCTGTCGCGATCCAGTCGGCCGACTGTGAACAGTCGGCCGAAGCGGTCTGGCAGCAATTCTCCAACCAGCCGGTCGGCGTGCCGGTCGCGAGCCGAACAGGTGACTCCGGGCGGCTTGTAGAGCAACAGGTAGACCGGCTCGGGCAGCCGCACGATCCGGCCGTCGAGCCGCACTTCGTCGGCTTGCGGGTTCAGGTTGCGGGCAGGGGAGTCGATAGGGGTGCCGTTGATCTCGACCCGGTGCGCGAGTATGATCTTTTCGCATTCGCGGCGCGAGGCCACCCCGGCCGCCGCCAGAAAGCGCGCAATGCGCATTTCGCCGACGGGGCTGGCGGCGGCCGGGGTGGTTGGCCGCAGGCTGCCGGTTCTTCGGTTTTTCCTGAAATGGATTGATGGGGTCATGGGCTGTTGTACTTTTGTGGAGGCAGGCATAAGGTTAAGGCATTGGATGCAAAGGGCGCCGCTACGGCTGCGGACTCCGCAAAATCTGCCGCTTCCTGAGCGGGGATGGCTGGGGTTCGGCTTGCTCGCGCCTGGCCTGGAAGAAGCGATAGGTGCGCATCTGGCTTCGTGTATTGGTCCAACGCCGGATTCGGCTGGGCGCGGCATAGGTGCCGTCCGGCCGCATGCGCCGGCCTTTGCGGCGGTCGGCCAGTTGCAGTTCGAAAAGGGTGTCGACAATCCGGCAGACCCGCTGGTCGTAGACCGGGAAGAGCAATTCGACGCGGCGATTGAGGTTGCGCGGCATCCAGTCGGCGCTGCTCATGTAGTACTCGGGCTGGCCGCCGTTGGCGAAGCGGAACATTCTCGTATGTTCGAGGAAACGGTCGACAATGCTGACAATGCGGAGATTGCCCGCCAGCTCGCCGGGGCGCAGGCAGCAGATGCCGCGCACCACCAGGTCGATCTTGACTCCGGCGCGCGCCGCCCGCAGCAGAGCCCGGATGATTTCGGGATCGACCAGGGAGTTCATCTTGGCGGTGATCGCGCCCCTGCGGCGGGGTGTGGAAAGACGGATTTCGCGTTCGATCAGAGAAAGGAAGCGGGCTCGCAGGTCGAACGGGGCGACTGCCGCCTGGTTCCAGGCCGGGGGCTCGGAGTAGCCGGTCATGACATTGAAGAGGGCGGCCACGTCGGCGCACAGTTCGGGATCGTCGGTGAAGAGGCCGGCGTCGGTATAGAGTTTGGCGGTTTTGTCGTTGTAGTTTCCGGTCGCCACATGCAGGTAGCGGCGGATGCGGGACTCCTCGCGGCGCACGACGAGCAGGGCCTTGCAGTGGATCTTCAGACCGACGATGCCGTAGATCACATGGACTCCGGCCTCTTCGAGGTGGCGCGCCCAGCCGATGTTGCGCTCTTCGTCGAATCGGGCTTTGACTTCGACGATCACCGTCACCTGCTTGCCGTTTTCGGCCGCCCGCCGCAGTGCCTGCACGACCGGCGAATCGCCGCTGACCCGGTAGAGGGTCTGCTTGATGGCGAGCACCCCCGGATCCTCGGCCGCCTGTTCGAGCAGGCGGGTCACCGGTTCGAATTGTTCGAAGGGCACGAACAGAGGAATGCAGCCTTCGCGCCTGATCGCCTCGAACATGGATTCGCCTTCCGCGATCAGGGGCGAGGGCAGGGGCGGCCATTCCGGCTCGCTCAGTTCCGGCAGGCGTTCGGTCTCGAGCAACTGGAAAAGGTGGTTCAGGGCAAGCATTCCCGGCACTCGGTAGACATAGCGGCGGTCGATATTGAGCTTGCGAATCAGCCAGTCGCCCAGGCGCCGGTCGCATCCGGTCGGCAGGTCGAGCCGGATCGGCTGCCGCCGCCGCCTTTGTTTCAACTCCCTTTCCACATGCTGCAGAAGATCGACCACGCCATCGGTGTCGACGCTGAAGTCCATGTCGCGCAGAAGGCGGAAGGGGAAGGCGGCCGCGATTCGACAATCCGCGAACAGCAGGTCGAGGCATTCGATGATCAGGTTTTCGACCGGAATCAGGGACTTCGCCCCCGTGCCGGTCGCCTTGTCGACCGGGATAAAGCGCGGCAGAGCCTTCGGCACTTCGACCAGGGCGTGGCACCATCCCTTGCCGCGCGGCCGCTTCAGGAGCACCGCGACTTCAAGCATGCCGTTGCTGATGATCGGGAAGGGATGGCTGGGATCGACCGCCATGGGAGTCAGGATCGGCAGGATTTCGCTTTGGAAATATTGGCGCAGGCCATTTCGTCCGCTCATTCCGAGTTGTTCGACTTCGACCATGCGAAAAACCTGGCGCTTGTCGATTTCGGGCAGAATTTCCCGATGCAGGCAGCGATATTGCCGCCGATTGGCCAACTCGACCTTGTGCCGGATGGCGGTCAGCTGCTGGTCGGCGGTCATGCCGGAGGGATCGGTGATGTCGGTGCGGGAGCGCGACTGCTGCCGCAGTCCGGCAACTCGGACCATGAAGAATTCGTCGAGGTTGGAACTGACAATGGCGATGAACTTCAGTCGGTCGAGCAGCGGGGTCTGCGGATCGGCCGCTTCATCGAGAACCCGACTGTTGAAGTCGAGCCAGGAAAGGTCGCGGTTGAGAATGCCGGCGCTGGTCATGACGGATGGTTCCCGATAAATGTCGTTTTGAAGGCGGTTTTTGTGTCCATTGTCGATCATCCGCCGGCGGGCGAGGCGTTTTGCAGAACCACTCGGCGGCCGAAAACCTGCTCGAACATGTCAGCCTTCATGCGCAAGCCCCATTGCGCCAGGGTAAGGTCGCGGTTGCACATGGCGGACAGGACGACCTTTTCCCGGTCGAAGCTGACGTGCAGGTTTTTGATCTTGCTTTGGTGGGCTCGATCCAGGGCGTCGGCGACCCGCAGGATCGCGGCCAGTTTGCTGATCGTGACTCGATCTTCGGGGGTTTGGCTGGTGAATTCAAGATGCGAAGATCGCGGCGTGGCCCGCCGGTGATAGCGGGCGACCAGCGAGATCAGGTTCTGTTCCTCCTCCGAGATCCCGGGCAGTTCGCTGTTGCGCAGCAGGTAGTAGGAATGTTTGTGGTGCTGCCGGTTGCTGATGAACATCCCGATATCGTGCAGTAGCGCGACCACTTCGAGCAGCACTCGCGCCCGCGGCGGCAGGCTGTGTATGCGCCCCAGGTGATCAAACAGGATCAGAGCCAGATCCGCCACTTTGCGGGCGTGTTCCCGGTCGTAGCCGTAGCGCTGGCCCAGGTGTTCGGCCGAGGAGACGATTTGCGGGACGAACGGATCCGGGTCGCCGACGATTTCGCGCAGGAAGTCTTCGGCGAGCGCGTCGCGGGTATTGATCATGGGCACGATGATCCGACTGGTCTGGCTGATTTCAAACAGTTGCTCCAGCATGTGGCAGCAGGGCAGAAGACCGGCCGCGTCGATGTCGGCCAGGCCATATTGGCTGACGATTTCCAGCCCGTTCACCCGGCTCAGGCTGGCGAATAATTTTTCGAAGGACTCCCGCGAAATCGTCGCCACCCGCACCTGCCGGCGGTTTCTCGCGATCGAGGCCAGCGCCCGCACCGGGGCTCCGATCGCAATCAGGTTTTCCGGATGCACTCCCTTGGACATGCGGGCGATGCCCATGAAGGTGGCGGCGATCAGGGGGTCGACGGCTTCGCGCAGGTTGCCGGGGGTCAGTTTTTGGCCGACCTCCTCGGCCAGGCGCAGGGTGCCCAGCCGAATGGTGTCGGCGCTGATCAGGCGTCCGTCCTCGACAATTGAAATCTGGCTCGAGCCGGTGCCGATGGTGTAGATGATCGAGTCGCCGGTGTTGAATCCGAAGCGGCCGCCCAGCGCCTGCCTGACCGCCAGGAACAGCAGACGCGCCTCGCCGCCGCCCTCCAGGATCTCGAGGCGAATGTCGCTGCTCTGTTCGATGCGGTCCAGAAAGATGTCGCGATTCAGAGCCTCGCGCACCGCGCTGGTGGCCACCGCCTTGTAGCGGACAACCCCGTAGTCCCGCATCAGCTTGGTGAAGTCGCGGAAGATTTCCTCGCTCGAGAATACGTTGGCGGCACTGATGTAGCCGGAGTTGAAGACATCGTTGCCCAGGGGCAGCGGCTGCAAGGCCTCTTCCAGAATTTCCGCTTCGCCGTCCGTGGTGTACTGGACAATGCGCAGGCGGGTGGAATAGGCGCCGACATCAATTACCGCCACCGGTTCCGGCGGGGTTGTGGTGGGCGGATTTTTCCCTTTCGATCCGGTCATCGGACAAGCCTTTGTCTCCAGTTGTCCCGGCTCAGCATGGCCGCCCCCAGCGGCACCGCGTCGTCGCCCAGAGTGGAAAGTCGCAGGTCGACATCATCTTCGGCCAGTCCGAAAAGATGTTCTGCCATGCTCTGGCGGACGACCGGCAGCAGTTTTTCGCCCAGTGCCTCCATGACGCCGCCGCCGAAGACCACGCAATCCGGAGCCAGCACGGCCATGATGTTGGCGACCGCCACTCCCAGCATTCGCGCCCCCTTGTCGACTACCTTGCGCACCACCGGATCGTCGGCCAGATAGGCTTTCTTCAGGTGTTTGCTGCGCAGACTGTCGAACTGGCTTCCGGCATATTCGGTGATCGCGCTCTTCTTTTGTTTGAGGTTGATCATTTTGTGCAGGCGCCTGGCAAAGGCCGCCTTGCTGCAGTAGGCCTCGAGGCAGCCGCGGTGGCCGCAGCCGCAGCGCCGTCCCTTGTGGCGCACGATCTGGTGACCCAGCTCGCCGGCCACGCCGCGCCGGCCGGTGTGCAGGCGACCCTCGACGATGACGCCGCCGCCGAGGCCGGTGCCCACGAAGAAGCCGGCCGCGGTTCGGGTGCCGCGGGCCGCGCCGGCGCAGAATTCGCCGAACAAGCCGCAGTTGACGTCGTTCTCCAAAACGATGTCGGCGCCGAAAACCCGCTCGAAGGCGGTTCGGGCCGGCTGGTTTTTCCAGCCCAGGTTCGGGGCGTGCAGAAGCTCGCCGGTTTCCGGATCGATGGCACTGGGCACCGCCACCCCCGCCGAGGCGACCTGCTGCCAGTCGAGGCCGGCGGCCGCGAGCGCCTCGTCCGCCACCTCGCGCATCGCCTCGGCCATGGCCTCGAGCCCCAGTCCGCGCTCGGTCGAGCTTTTGGCGCGGCCGGCTATGGTCGTGTCGTCGACGACTGCGACCGCCGCAATATTGCTGCCGCCAAGATCAATTCCGACAGTTG
>SLSR01000143.1 GCA_007130365.1 Lentisphaeria bacterium | reverse complement strand
CATCTTCATTCTTCATTCGGCATTGATTCGGATGAGATATAAAATATGTGAACCCAAGACTCACATAAAAAAAAGAAAAAAACAAAAGGGAGCCCAAGGAAAATGAAATCGAAAAAAACCGTCTTCACTCTAATCGAACTTTTGGTAGTAATCGCGATCATCGCGATTCTCGCCGGGTTGCTGTTGCCGGCCTTGAGCACGGCGCGGGAACGGGCGCGGCGCATCGGTTGCGTCAGCAACCTCAAGCAGATCGGCATCGCCCTGTCGATGTACGCGGACATCAACAGCGAACAGTACCCCCCCGGCAACAACACCTACGCCAACCGAAACAATGACGATACGGTAGGACTTACCGCAACTACCGGGACTGGCGCCAACGAACGAAACATCCTCGACCTGCCGGAGGCCATCTTCGAGTGTCCGAGCAGCAGCGTTACCGGTTCGCCGCACTATGCCTATCACGGCGAAACTTCGTCCGGCAGCTATCGGGCGGACTCGGCGATCATCTCCGACTTCGAGGGCAACCACACCGGAGGATACGCGAACCTGCTGCGGGCCGACCTGAGCCAGGCTCGTGGCTTCGTCAATCCGGACAGCGCTGATTTCCGCAATTCTGATTTGGAAGGCATCACCGGATTCTAATCCTGGTCGACCCAAACCAATGAACAAGGCCGGGGTTGTTTTACCCCGGCCTTTTCATTGGTCGCCGTAAACCTGTCACGCATAGGGTGCGGTAAAACAAGCCCGGTCTGCCATCCGGCATTCCAACATTTTGCAGGCTTCCCTGAAATAGGCAACCAGGAAGCGAGGAAAGCGACAATCATGCCGACCCGCTCGACCTTTCTCGACCGCCTGATCGACCGCCTCGACCGGCTCGATCCGGCCAGTGTCCAGAACTACCTGCAAAAGCTGATGCGGGAAAAGGGCTTTCTGGAAACCGTGTTCAACACGATCCACGAAGGCATTGTCGTGATCGACGCCAATCTCCGGGTGTCCTACGCCAACACGGCCGCCCGTGAATTCCTCGGTCTGCCGGAGGAGGTGGAGGGAATCGCGCTCGCCCGGTTCGCCCGCGACATCGACTGGCCCGCCCTGCTCGACTCCTCCGGCGAATCCTGGCGGGGAGTGGGCTTTCACGAGCTGGAGGTGTTCTATCCAAAACAGCGAGTCCTGGCCTTCTACCTGGTGCCGCACCCCCCGGAAAGCGACGACAACCGAAAAGCCCGGGCCACTCTGATCTTCCAGGACGTGACCGACCAGAGACGCTATACCGAGGAAACCATCGAAAACCGGCGGGTCGAGGCGATCACCCAATTGGCGGCCGGGGTCGCCCATGAGATCGGCAACCCGCTCAACAGCCTCAATATCCACTTGCAACTGCTCAACCGATTCCTCAAAAAAATCGACGCCCCGGAAAGCGGACAGGCGCGGGAACTGCTGGCTACCGCGCTTCATGAAGTCTCGCGCCTCGACTCGATCACCAGCGAGTTTCTGCACGCAGTACGCCCGGCGCAGCCGCGCTTCGCCCCTTTGCAGGTGCAGAAGCTGCTGGCCGAATCCTTAAGCTTCATGCGCCGCGAGATCGAAGACCGGGGGATTCGCGTGGAGGCCGCCCTGCCCGATAAAATGCCGATGATTCAAGGTGATGCCGGCCAGCTTAAGCAGGCCTTCTACAACATCCTGAAAAACAGCTCGCAGGCGGTCAGCGACGGCGGCCTGATTGAAATCGAATGCCAGGTCGCGGCCGATTTTCTGGAAATCCGCATCGCCGACAACGGGAAAGGCATCGCCGGCGACCAGATGGGGCGGATCATGGAACCCTATTTCTCGACGCGCCGTGAAGGTGGCGGACTTGGCCTGATGATTGTCGAGCGGATTGTCCGCGCCCACAATGGCGAACTGAGCATTGAAAGCGAAGAGGGCGAATGGACTTCGGTCACCGTGCGCCTGCCGCGCCGCGAACGCCAGGCGCGACTGCTCTCGGCCGGGCAGCGCGAGAAGAACTCGATTGCGCAAAAGTAGCCGCGCCCAACCCGACTTTCGCAGAAACTTGGGCTAGCGACTCAGGGACTGGTGGAAAACCGTAAGAATGGCTACAATGCCCAGCACAAGAAAGCTGGCCACCGTGATCATGGAAGCCAAATCGAAGGACAAAAATCCGGGGTTGTAGACAAACACCCAATTGAGCAGAAAGGCATAGGCCATAATCATAATCAATTTATAGCGCTCGAATATCGCGGCCAGGCAGATCAGCAAAACCATGAACAGGACTTGCGGCAAAGGCACCGTCAAAGCCGGGACTTCGCTGAACACCTCTCCGAAGGTTTGCGAGACAACTTGTATCATAGCCCGTCACTCCTGAAAAAATAATCGGGCTCCATTGACTTTCTCTTCGACAACACCGCCGAAAAGTCAACCGGCCGGCCGGACTGATTAATTCAGACCATTGCCGGACTGCAATCCCGACACGGTCTTTGTCCCCATTATATATCGCCTTATTAAATTAAGCATTTTTCATGCCAACAACAAGAGAAACCATTGCCAGGCTCAAAGCAGGAGGGACTCAGACCTGCCGCCAAGCCCGCCTTTCTTAAAAACGACAAAAAGGCGTCGGAGCCTTCTTGTTTTTGAGAAAAAGTGTGGAGAGAGGAGATCATCAGAAGGTGTAGTTGGCCATGACCGCGGCCCGCGCGGACTGGGCCGCAGTTTTCCGATCCGACCGCGAATCGGCGGTCAACGGCGGCGAAAAAATCAGATGAACCGTAGTCTTGCGCAGACCGAGATGGCGCAGGATGTGGAACAAGAACCGATGACTCCCCCAATAGGCGATATCGCGCTCCCGGTCGACTCGCGGATTGAGGCTCCCCCATATGATCGTCACTGGCACAATCGGAGCACCGCTGCGCAAGGCCGGTTCGAAAAAGGATGAGGTGAAAGGCAAAACTTTGCCGCCGCCGGAGGAAGTGCCTTCGGGAAACAGGCAAACCGAGACCGACTGACGCAACCGAGCTTCGACCGCATCCACAGTTTCCCGCATTGCCCGAGCTTTCCGGCGAGTCACGAAAACATGTTCGAAAACTCGAATGCAAGTCCCGAACAAGGGCCATCCCCGGGTTTCCGCCTTGGCCACAAACAGACAGGGAACGCAGGCGGCGACCGCGATGATGTCGACATACCCCTGGTGGTTGGGAGCCAGCAGGCTGCCGGACGGCGGCAGCGGCCCGGAAACCCGCATCCGGTAGCCGGCCACCCGACAGCAAAACCTGCCCCAGGCCCGAGTGAAGGCGGCGGCCAGCGCCATCCGCTTGTCGGTCTTGCGGACAAACAGCTTGAGCGCCGGAAAGAACATAGCAAAGACCAGACTGCAGCCGACAATCAACAGAAAGCGCGGCCAAGCCAAAAAAGGATTGCCGCGGGCTTGCGACCTGGAATCGAGGGCTTGATGAGTATGCGTCATATTAAATTTCCGGCACATCCTCGTCGGCAATCGCGGAACGACTTTCGAAGCGGGTGTATGAAGGCATCCAGAGCAGCGGCACCAGACCGGTCGGCCCGTTGCGGTGTTTGGCAATGATCAATTCGGCCTCGATCTGACGAGTCTCGGCGCTGGCGGATTCCTCGCGCTCGCGATGCAATAGCGCGACTACGTCGGCATCCTGCTCGATCGCCCCGGATTCCCGCAAATGAGAAAGCCTGGGGCGGGCACCCGGCTGTTCCGCCTGCCGGTTGAGCTGCGCCAGCACAATGATCGGGATCCCCAGCTCGTTGGCCAATCCCTTGATGCATCCGGAAATCTGCGATACTTCATTTTCCCGGGTCGTATTGCGGTTGCCGGCAACCGGGCGCAGAAGCTGCAGGTAGTCGATCATCAGCAGCTTAATTCCGTGCTCCCGCTTCATGCGCCGAGCCCGGTTGCGCAACTCCATGACATCGAGTCCGGCCGAGGCGTCGTCGATGAAAATCGGCGCCTTGCGCAGGCGCATGGCGGTCTCCCCGATCGCCTCCCAGCGCCCGCGCGAAATCGCATTCTCCCGAATGTCCGCGATGTTGACCCTGGCCTGGCTGCACAGCAAGCGCAGAGCCAGCATCTTGGTGCTCATTTCAAGGCTGAAAATGCCGACCTCCACGGGATTGACGCCAAGCGCGATGTTCTCCGCCATATTCAGAGCCAGAGCCGTCTTCCCGATCGACGGCCGAGCCGCCAGCACGAACATCTCGCCGGGCTTCAGTCCATAGACCAGCCGGTCGAGATCGGGATAGCCGGTTTGAATGCCCATGGCCGAGGGATCGTTGTTCTGCACCTTTTCAAGGTAGGTAATGACATCGAGCATCTGCTCGCCCAGAGCCACCGTCTCGCTGCCGGCGCGGGCGTTGACCACCTGCGAGATCTCGCCCTCGATCCGGTCGACCAACTCGCGGACACTCTCCCGCTGATCATAGCACCGGTCGACAATTCGAGTCGCGGTTTTGATCAACCGCCGCAAAGTGGCGTTTTCATAGACGATATCGACGTGGTACTCGATGTTGGCGGCGGTCGGCAGGCTGTCCATGATCCGGCGCAGAAAGGGAGCGCCCCCGATCTCTTCGATCTTGCCCTTTTTATCGAGCAGATCGGTCAGGGTAAGCAGGTCGATGGCGGCCGCCCCCCGCTCCTGGTTCAACTCGAGCATGGCATTGAAAATCACCTGGTGCGGCGGATGGAAGAAGCTGCCGGGAGCGCGCAGACTGTGCAGAGCCGGATCCAAAGCGTTTTGCGGATCCAGCATGATGGCGGCGAGCACCGCCGCCTCGGCCTCGAGGTTTCGGGGCAGAGGCCGGTCGCCGTCGTTGAGAAAGACCTGATCCCTGGCGGTTGGCTGTTCTTCGTTCATCTTTTATCCCGATTAAGCCATATGCGCAAACTTGTCGCGGTCGACCTGCCACCGCAAAGACTTTCCGGTCGCGAACCGGTGCAATTCCTCGGCCATGTAACGACCCATGCGACGGCATTCCGCCCCCATCGAACCGGCAATGTGCGGAGTCCGCACCAGGTTGGGCAAATCCAGCAGGGGCGAATCGGAGGGCACCGGCTCCGGCCAGGTCACGTCAAGAACCGCCCATAAATCGGGACGGCTCCGCAAGGCCTCGACCATTTCCCCCTCCCTGACCACCGCCCCGCGAGCCGTATTGATAAAGGTGGCGTTTTGCTTCATGGCGGCGAAATGACGGCCGCCAATCATGCCTTCGGTCTCCGGCAGTCGAGGCGTGTGCAGCGAAACCACATCCGAAACCGCGAACAGTTCATCCAGGGACGAGCACGCGACAGCCCCAGCCGCCGCGATTTCAGCGGGCGCGACAAAGGGATCGTAGACCCTCACCCGCAAGTCGAAATTCTGCAAAAGTCGACAAACCCGACGGGCGATCATGCCGAAGGAGACCAGCCCCACCGTACTGCCGTAGGCACCAGGCGTATTTTCCCCCGACTTGCCGACCGCACTTTTGCGGCGGTCGCCTTCGAGGATAAAAAGCCAGGCTCGCTTGAGGGACAGCAAGATGGCGGCCAGGGTATACTCCGCAACCGGCTCGGCGTTGGCCGCCCACGCACTGCAGACCACCAGCTCCCTTTGCCAAACCGCCTCGGTGACCACCCCGCGCAGCGAACCGGCACCATAGAAAAAAGCCCGCAATTTCGGCATCTTCGACAACAGCTCCGCATCCAAACGCGGCCCCCCCCAGCCGGAGAGTAAAACCTCGACACGAGCCAGCAATTCCGCGGACTGTTCGGCCAGTTGGGCGGCGGCAATCGGCGGTACCGGGATCTCGGCCGACCTCTCAACCGCCTGCCGCTCTTCCGGGCCGTAGATCAAATCCCGATTCGACAGCACATACAATCCAGTCAACTTCTGGTTCATAGACACCTTCCTGTATACCCGTATTTTATCGCTCAGAACTCAGCCCGCTCTAAAAAACTCAATCCTCGGCCGGAACATTTCTGACCGGCAAAATCGGCCGGACTCACCCGCAAGACAAGATTGAGTTTCGCGAATTCAGAGCACCCCCATAATTTGCCCCCGGTCGACGATTAAGCAACCCACCCACCATCAATTCCACCTCCCTCCGAGAAGGGTAGTTTACGCGAAAAAAAAGCCGCGACCTGTACAGGTCGCGGCGGTCTGAACAAATAGACGGTCGGCTATTTGCTCGCCCGACTCAGGGCTTGCCTGGCCTGGTCGACAATTTGCCCGAAAGCGGCCTCGTCCTCGATCGCCAGGTTGGACAGGACTTTCCGGTTCAATTCAAGATTGGCCAGCTTGATTCCGTGCATGAAATCGCTGTAGCTCATGCCCCGGCTGCGGCAGGCGGCGTTGATCCTGGCTGTCCACAGCCGACGATACTGGCGCTTCTTTTGCTTGCGTCCGACATAGGCCATGGCCATGGCGCGGTCGACCGCGTTGTAGGCCTGACGAATCAGTTTGCTGCGCGAACCGCGAAAGCCGCGGGCTTGTCGCAATACACGCTTGCGACGCTTTCGCGAGGCGACGGCATTGGTCACTCTCATCTGTCAATTTCTCCTGGCTGCTCTTACTTGAACTTTATGCAACCCGGCTGATCCAGGTCAGATCGGGGAATCTTCAGGTCTGCCGACTAGCCGTAGGGCATGGCCGACTTAAGGCGACGGGCGTCGCCGGCCGAGACGGCGGCATCCTGGCCGAGGCGGCGCTTGCGCTTGGCCGATTTTTTGGTCAAAATATGCCGCGCGCCGGCTCGATTGCGCCGGTATTTGCCGGTGCCGGTCACCTTGAACCGCTTGGCGGCGGCCTTGCGTGTCTTCATCTTGGGCATGGTAAAGCTTCCGTTGTTCTACTGGGTTGCTATTCTCAGTCGGATGTTGAACCGGTCAGACAGCCAACATAAAAATCGCGGCTCTCGAGCTGTCCTCGCGCTCGTTTGTCAACCTTGGCGCTTATGACAGGTCGAAGCCACGATGGCAATGATTCTTCGTCCCATACGGGAGGGTGGAGAATCCACCTTGCCGTATTCCTTCTCCGCGATCTCGTCGAGCACCCGCCTGAGCACGGCTTCGCCGAGCTCCTGGTGAGCCATCTCTCGACCCCGGAAAAACATCACGATTTTTACTTTATATCCTTTTTCGAGAAATTCAACCAGGTGCGAAAACTTTGTCTGATAGTCGTGTTCGCCAATGCGCGGATGAAACTGCACCTCCTTGACTTTTACCTGGTGCTGCTTCTTGCGGCTTTCCCGCTTCTTCTTGCTTTCCTCGTATTGGTACTTGCCGTAGTCCATAATCCGGCAGACTGCCGGGTTGGCGTTCGAAGCCACCTCCACCAAATCTT
>SLSR01000049.1 GCA_007130365.1 Lentisphaeria bacterium | reverse complement strand
AGTTGGAAGAGCTTTCTGGTCGAACGCGGCCTGGCGCCGGCCGACAGCCTGGCCGTTGCCGACGGGTTCTATCGGGACTATGTCGAGAACCGGCTGGACATCGAGCGGTTCATGGCCTTTCAACTGGCCGAGTTCCGGGGGCGGACTCGGGCGGAGATGCGGGAGCTGGCGCGGCTGCATTTCGAGCAGTATGCCAGACCCAGACTCTACAAGGACGCGATAGCCATGGTCGAACAGGTCGGACGGCAAGGCTGCCCGAGGGCGCTGCTCACCGCCACCAACCGGGTGGTGGCCTTGCCGGTGGCCGAGCATTTGCGGATTCCGCAGGTTTTGGCGGTGCGCCCGCGCTTGGCCGACGGCTGTTATACCGGCGATTTCATCCCGCCCTATTCCGGGGGCGAAGGCAAGGTGCCGCTGGCCGGTGAATTCGCGCGCGAGCACGGGTGCGAATTGTCGCAGGCCGCCTATTTCGGGGACAGCCTGGCCGATTTGCCGATTCTGCGCAAGGTCGGCTTCCCGACCGTGGTCAACCCCGGCCGCGAATTGCGGGAGGTGGCGGTGCGGGAAGGCTGGCCAGTCGTCCGCTGGCGTTGAGGGGAACGGACAAAACGGACAAAACAGACAAAACGGACGGAGCGGGCGGACGGGCAGGCAGGCAGGCAGGCAGGCGGGCAGGCGGGGTCTCGTCGTCACGGGGTTCATTCCCGCGGAACGGGCGTTGGTGACGGGTGCGGCCGCCGCTTTGCGAACTCGCGCCTTAGCGGGACAAGCCGGCCGGGCCGGCGCCGACCCGCTTGAGCCAGACTTGCAGAAGGGCGATTTCGGCCGGAGTCACGCCGTCGATGCGGCCGGCCTGGGCGAGGTTGGCCGGGCGCACCGCCTCGAGCTTGTCCAGAGCTTCGTTGCGCAGTCCGCGGATTCCCCGGTAGTCGAAGTCGGCGGGAATGATCCAGGCCGCCAACTGGCGCATTTGCCGGACCTGCTCGGCTTCGCGCCGGATATAGCCCTCGTAGCGGGCTTCGATCTGCAGTTGTTCGATGGCTCGCGGGCTGGCGGCCGGCGGATCTGGCAGGCCATGGTACGGGGTGTCCGGCCGGTGCAGCAGTTCCCACAGGCTGGCTCCCTGGTGGCGGCGGGCGTTCAGCTCCCGGCGCAGCTCGGCGATTTCCCGTTCCAGTTCCCGCACCCGTCCGGCACAGGCCCGGTCAACCAGGCCGGCCTGGCGGGCGAGCGGGGTCAGGCGGCGGTCGGCGTTGTCCTGGCGCAGGTGCAGCCGATACTCGGCGCGACTGGTGAACAGGCGATAGGGTTCGACAATGTCCTTGGTGATCAGGTCGTCGATCATGACTCCGACATAGGCCTGCTCGCGGCTGATGGTAAACGGGCGTTCGTCGTCGGCCGCGCAACGGGCGGCGTTGACTCCGGCAACCAGGCCTTGCGCCGCCGCCTCCTCGTAGCCGCTGGTGCCGTTGATCTGGCCGGCCAGGAAGAGGTTCGGCCAGGCCTTGACCGCGAGCCGGTGGTCGAGCTGGCGCGGGAACACGAAGCCGTATTCGATGGCGTAGGCGTAGCGGCTGATATGGGCGCTCTCCAGGCCGGGCAGGGAGCGCACCATCAGCCATTGCACCTCCGGCGGCAGGCTGGTCGAGATCCCGTTGAGGTAGTATTCGTCGGTCGCGCCGCCTTCCGGCTCGAGGTGGATCAGGTGTTCCGGATATTGCGGGAAGCGGACTACCTTGTCCTCGAAGGAGGGACAGTAGCGGGTGCCGATCCCTTCGATGCGGCCGCTGTAGAGTGGCGACTTGTCGAGATGCTCGCGGACAATGGCTGCCGTCTCCGCGGTCGAGCGCGTGGTGTAGCAGGGCAGGACGGGCGGTTGGCGCAGGCCGGCGAACTCCTGCCTGAAAGTCTCGTCTGCGGGGGCGAAGGAAAAGCGATAGGACTCGGGATCGGCATCCTGGCGCGGCAGGGCGGCCAAGTCTATCGTGCCGGCCAGCACGCGCGGCGGCGTGCCGGTCTTCAATCGTCCCAGGTCGAGCTTCAGATCCCGGCGCAGGCTGTCGGCCAGGGCGCGGGAGGCGGGGTCGCCGGCCCGGCCGCCGGGGAAGCTGTTGAGCCCGTAGTGCAGCCTGCCTTCAAGGAAGGTGCCGGTGGCGACCACCACCGCCCGCGCCCGCCAGACTTCGCCAAATTCGGTCTGCACCCCGGTCACCCGGTTGTTCTCGGTCAGGAAGCGCACCGCCTGGGCCTGTTGAATCCGCAGGCGGGGGTGCCGCTCCAGAACCAGCTTCATGCGCTGCTGATAGAGCGCCTTGTCGCACTGGGCCCGCGGCGACTGGACGGCCGGCCCCTTCGAGCGGTTGAGCAGGCGAAACTGCAGGCAGGCGGCATCGGTATTGCGGGCCATTTCGCCGCCGAGCGCGTCGATCTCCCGAACCAACTGCCCCTTGGCCACCCCGCCGATCGCCGGGTTGCAGGACATCTGCGCGATATGGTCGAGATTGATGGTCAGCAGCGTGGTCTCGAGCCCGAGCCGGGCGGCCGCCAGCCCGGCTTCGCAGCCGGCGTGGCCGCCGCCGATGATCAGAACCTCGGTTGTCGGGTGATGTTTCGACATTGGTTTCGATCTGTTGCCGGAATTTCCTTTGCCATTGGTCATGCAAATATAAATCGCGCCACTCGAATTCCAAAGCGTCATCCCCAATGTCTGCGCAATGCGAGGCGCTGCTTCAATCTCGCTCTCTGGTCACGACTGCCCGGTGTGCCATCCTGTCGCGGTGGGACGCGCGGCGGGACAGGGCGGGGGCGGGGAAAGTTTCGATGGACTCTTTTTGGGGTTGCCTGAGTTTCTGTATATATCTACTTTTCAGTAGGTTACAGTATTGTTTTTTCTTTCGGGCACGGGCATTGCTTAAACAATTCACGACAAATGGTTGCGGCGGTTTAATCAAGCTTTCTTTGGATCTCGCCCGCAACCGGGCTGTAAAAATGTAGATTCCGGCCAGGCTTGAGCCGTGAAAGTCAATGATCAACGAGGAGGCCATTATGGCGAAAATACTGGGAATCGACCTGGGAACCACCAACTCCTGCATGGCGGCCATGGAAGGCGGCGAAAGCACGGTCATACCAAATGCCGAGGGCAGCCGCACGACGCCATCCGTAGTCGCGTTCACCAAGACCGGCGAACGGCTGGTCGGAGCGACCGCCAAGCGGCAGGCGGTGACCAATCCCCAGAACACAGTGTTCAGCGTCAAGCGTTTTATGGGACGGCGCTACGACGAAGTGGAGCATGAGATTCATCTGGTGCCCTACAAGGTGGTCAAGGCCAAGAACGGCGACGCCCACATTCAAATCGGGGACAAGGCCTATTCGCCGCCGGAAATTTCGGCCATGATCCTGCAAAAGCTCAAGACCGACGCCGAAGCCTATCTCGGCGAACCCATCAAGGAGGCGGTGATCACTGTCCCCGCCTATTTCAACGACAGCCAGCGCCAGGCCACCAAGGACGCGGGCAAGATCGCGGGACTTGAAGTCAAGCGCATCATCAACGAGCCGACCGCCGCCTCTCTGGCCTATGGCCTGGACAAGAAGAAGGCGGACGAGAAGATCGCGGTCTACGACCTGGGCGGCGGCACCTTCGACATCAGTATTCTGGAGATCGGCGACGGCGTGTTCGAAGTCAAGGCGACCAATGGCGACACGCATCTTGGCGGCGACGACTTCGACGAGGCGATCATCAACTGGCTGGTCGAGGACTTCAAGCGCGACCAGGGCATCAATCTGCGCCAGGATCCGATGTCTCTGCAGCGCCTCAAGGAGGCGGCGGAAAAAGCCAAGTGCGAACTCTCCTCCAGCACCAGCACCGAGATCAATCTGCCGTTCATCACGGCCGACGCCTCCGGCCCCAAGCACCTGACCGCCACGCTGTCGCGGGCCAAGCTCGAGCAGCTGGTCGGCGACATGATCGAACGGACCAAGGGACCGTGCCAGGCCTGCGCCAAGGATGCCGGAATGAAGCCGTCCGAGGTGGACGAGGTGATTCTGGTCGGCGGCATGACGCGCATGCCCTCGGTGCAGAAGCTGGTCGGCGAAGTCTTCGGCCGGGAGCCGCACAAGGGCGTGAACCCGGACGAAGTGGTGGCGATCGGAGCCGGCATTCAGGGCGGAGTCCTGCAGGGCGACGTCGACGACGTGCTGCTGCTCGACGTCACTCCGCTCAGCCTGGGGATCGAAACCCTGGGCGGCGTCTTCACCAAGCTGATCGAGCGCAACACCACGATCCCGACCCGCAAGAGCGAGATCTTCAGCACCGCTTCCGACAATCAGACTTCGGTCGAGGTGCATGTCTTGCAGGGCGAGCGCGACATTGCCTCGGGCAACAAGTCGATCGGGCGCTTTCACCTGGAGGGGATCCCGGCGGCGCCGCGCGGCATGCCGCAAATCGAGGTGACCTTCGACCTCGACGCCAACGGCATTCTTAACGTTTCGGCCAAGGACTTGGGCACCGGCAAGGAGCAGAAGATCACGATCACCGCCAGCTCCGGTCTTTCCGAGGACGAGGTCAAGCAGATGGTCAAGGATGCCGAGGCGCATGCCGACGAGGACAAGCAGCGCAAGGAGAAGGTGGACACCCGCAACCGCGCCGACTCGATGGTCTATCAGACCGAGAAGCAGTTGAAGGAGCAGGGCGACAAGCTGCCGGAGAACGTGCGCAAGCCGGTCGAGGACGGCATCGCCGAGCTGAAGAAGGCGGTCGAAGCCGACGACCACGAGAAGATGAAGTCGGTAATGGGCGACCTGGAGAGTAAAATGCACGCCTTCGCCGAGGAGCTGTACAAGAACGCCGAAGCCCAGCAGGGGCAGGCGGGCGAAACGAACGCGGCCGGTTCGCAGGGCGCGCCGCCGCCCGAAGCCGGCGGCTCCGGCAAGGGCGGCGAGGGCGAGGTGATCGACGCCGATTTCGAAATGGTCGACGACGACGACAAAAAATAGGCGCACAGTCTGAAATGCGAGCCGGCGGTATGTTTCCCCGTTTTCACCCAACCGCCGCGAGGCCGGGTTGGGCAGGCGGCCGGCAAATCGTCGGATTCGATAGAGGCAGTAGTGGAAGCAGTGGAATGGCCAAGCTAAAAGCAAAAGAAAAAGCAAAAACAGAAACAAAGCAAAGGAGAAAGTAGAAAGATGGCAATCAACATCAAACCGTTGGGTGATCGAGTTCTGGTCGAACCGATCGAGGAAGAGGGCGAAGTCAAGGAAGGTGGGATCATCATTCCGGACAGTGCCAAGGAGAAGCCGATGCGTTCCAAGGTTGTGGCCCTGGGCAGCGGCAAGACCGACGACGACGGCAAGAAGATTCCGTTCGAGGTGAAGGTTGGCGACATCGTCCTGACCTCCAAGTACGGCGGAACCGAGATCAAGTACGAAGGCCAGGAGTACAAGATTCTCAGCGCGAGCGACATCCTGGCGATCGTCGGCTGAAGCGGCGAGAAATTGAACAAGCCTATCATTAACCAAGGTATAAGGAGAAACAGAGACAATGGCAGCGAAACAGTTGGTATATGACGACAAGTGTCGGCAGGCTCTTCTGCAAGGTGTGCAGAAGTTGAGCCGGGCAGTCAAGGTAACACTTGGCCCCAAGGGACGCAATGTGGTGCTCGACAAGAAGTTCGGCGCTCCGACCATCACCAAGGACGGGGTTACCGTGGCCAAGGAGATCGAGCTGGAGGATCCGTTCGAGAACATGGGCGCGCAGATGCTGCGCGAGATTGCCAGCAAGACTTCCGAAATCGCGGGCGACGGCACCACCACCGCCACCCTGCTCGGCGAGGCGATCTTCACGCAAGGCCAGAAGAATGTGACGTCCGGCGCCAATCCGATGAGCCTGAAGCGCGGCATCGACAAGGCGGTGGCCTCGGTGGTCGAGGAGCTCAGCAAGATGAGTGTGCAGGTCGATGATCGCGAGCAGATCGCGCAGGTCGCGACCATCTCCGCCAACGGCGACCAGAGTATCGGCGACCTGATCGCGGACGCCATGGACAAGGTCGGCAAGGACGGCACGATCACGGTCGAGGAAGCCAAGACCATCGAGAGTTCGCTCGAGGTGGTCGAGGGCATGCAGTTCGACAAGGGCTATCTGAGCCCCTACTTCGTGACCGACTCCGAGAACATGGAGTGCTCGCTCGAAGACTGTTACATTCTGATCCACGAGAAGAAGATCAGCAATTTGCAGGAAGTTCTGCCGCTGCTCCAGAAAGTGGCGCAGCAGGGCAAGCCCTTCATGATCATCGCCGAGGATGTCGAGGGCGAGGCGCTGGCCACTCTGGTGGTCAACAAGCTGCGCGGCATGCTCAACTGCGTGGCGGTCAAGGCTCCCGGCTTCGGCGACCGGCGCAAGGCCATGCTGGAGGATATCGCGACCTTGACCGGCGGCACCTGCATCACCGAGGATCTCGGGATCAAGCTTGATTCGGTCACCCTGGATCAGCTCGGCCAGGCCAAGCGCGTGACGGTCGACAAGGAAAACACCACGATTGTCGAAGGTCATGGCAGCCAGGAGGCGATCGCCGGCCGGGTCAGGCAGATTCGACGTCAGATCGAGGAAACCACCTCCGACTACGACCGCGAGAAACTGCAGGAGCGGCTGGCCAAACTGGCTGGCGGCGTGGCCGTGATCAACATCGGCGCGGCCAGCGAAATTGAAATGAAGGAGAAGAAGGCCCGGGTCGAGGACGCCCTGCACGCCACTCGCGCCGCGGTCGAGGAAGGGATTGTCGCCGGTGGTGGCGTCGCCCTGATTCGCGCCGCCGCCAAGGCGCTAGTCGATATTTCGGTGGATGATGCCGACGAGAAGATCGGCATCGAGATCATTCGGAAGGCGGTCGAAATGCCCTTGCGCCAGATCGCTTCCAACGCCGGGGTCGAGGGGTCGATCGTGGTTCAGGAAGTGAAGAAGCACAAAGGCAGCCACGGCTTCAATGCCGCGACTGGCGAGTACACCGACATGATCAAGGCCGGGATCATCGACCCGACCAAGGTCGAGCGGACGGCTCTGCAGGATGCCGCTTCGGTGGCTGGGCTGCTGGTCACGACCGAATGTCTGGTGACCGAGATTCCGGAGAAGGAAGAGCCCGCGCCGGCCGGTGGCGGCGGCATGGGCGGAATGGGCGGCATGGGCGGCATGATGTAGAATCATTCCGTCCACGCCGGCGGCAGCCCCTGAACGGGCTCCGCCCGTAGATAGATAGATAGAGGCCGGGAAAACGGGTGGCAAGCTCGGGTTCCCGGCCTTTTTCTGGGGGTGAGGCGGCGGACGAAGTTTGCCGACGACGTGGGCAATTTTTGGTGCGGGCTTCCAGCCCGCCCCAAAGACCGCGGCAAACCATAGGAGCAACTACGAAATACACGAAAGGCACGAAATACACGAAAAGGGGCATTTTTTTACCGCGAATCTT
>SLSR01000261.1 GCA_007130365.1 Lentisphaeria bacterium | reverse complement strand
TTCGGGCACTATCCAAAGATCGAACACGAAAGGTATCTCAACAAGTCATCCTGCGTTGCGCGGGATTAATTTTCGTGACTTTCGCGTGTTTCGTAGTTAATTTTATGGGATCTTTCTCAAAACGAATGGGTTGCCAATAGTTTTTTCTTAGATTTTGTGGGTAACACCTGAAACCCGAAACCCGAAACCCGAAACCCGAAACCCGAATTCTGCCACGAGCAATGCATCATTTCTGAATGTGAATTGAAACAAGCCACCCACTCAAACTGAAAAGAAACCAACAATAACCATCGTCAAACAGGCCAATCTCCATGCAAAACTCACCCGACCGGATTATTGAAATGGCTTCGGCCTTCTACGATTCGTGCGTCCTGTTCACCGCAACGGATCTCGGCGTGTTCACGCTCCTGGACAGGCAGCCGGGACTGACCAGCCGGGAAGTGGCCCGCGAGCTGCAACTCGACCATAGAGCCGCACGCCTGCTGCTCGACGGCTGCGTCGCCCTGAAGTTGCTGGGCAAACACGGCGAACGCTATGAAAACACCCCGGAAAGCGCGGATTTCCTGGTGGCCGGCTCCCCCGCCGACCTGAGCGGCGCCATTGGCTACAACCGCGACGTCTACAGCGCCTGGGGCAGACTGACGCAGCTGGCGCGTACCGGGAAGCCGGTGGAAAAGCCGGAAATCCACCTTGGCGACGACCCCGAACGCACCCGCAACTTCGTCATGTCCATGCACTATCGGGCGCTTGCCATCGGTCGGGCGCTGGTGCCGATGATCGAAATCGGCGGCGGCGCCACCAGGCTGCTCGACGTCGGCGGCGGGCCGGGCACCTTTTCCGCCCTGCTGGCACAGGCGCATCCCCAGCTTGCCTGTACCGTGCTCGACCTGCCGGAAGTGGTGGCGATCGCCGAGCAACTGATCGAGCGCCAGGGCTTGGCGCGACGAGTCGAGGTCATGGGCGGCGACTATCGCGAAACCGATTTCCCGAAGGGACAGGATGTGGTCAACTTTTTCGGGGTTCTGCACCAGGAGTCGCCAAATTCAATTCGCCGACTTCTGGCCAAGGCGCAGGCCGCGCTCGTTCCCGGCGGTTGCGTCAATGTCATGGACATGATGACCGACGCGACCCATGCCGCCCCCAAGTTCTCGGCCATGTTCGCGCTCAACATGGCCTTGACCACAAACGACGGCTGGGTGTTTTCCGACCGCGAACTGAGCGAGTGGCTAGGCGAGGCGGGCTTCGGGAAAATCGAGATACACCCCCTGCCGCCGCCCATGCCACACTGGCTGGCCACCGCCGTCAAGCCCGCTTGAATTGTTCGGCCAGACCGGAGGAGCGGCAGGTCTTCCGCAACAGTCCGCGCACCGCCACCTCCCGATTCAGCCAAATCTCCAAACCTTCCCCAGAATCGTCCCCGTCAGCCATGCGCAGGCGGGTGATTCCGGTATAGATCAGCTCGCGAGTCAGTACGGGGGAATCGGTCGGCGGCAACATCACAAGCATTCGCTCGAACTCGCCCCCCTGCGCCTTGTGAACCGTGGTCGCGAACACGGTCTCGCGCTCCGGCAGAAGGCTGACCGGGATGCGCCGCACCCCGTCTTCATCCCCCCGAAAACAAGCCACCGCCTCGCCATTCCGGTTGCGGTCGCGCCAAACCACCCCGACATCGCCGTTGAACAGGTTCAGCGGGTAGTCGTTGCGCAGAATCAGAATTGGCCGCCCCTGATAGTCGCCGCCGGCACCCGGATCAAAGCCAAGCCGGCCGCCGCTCAATTCTTCCGCAAGAACGCGCTCGACCAGTCGATTCATCTTCCCGATCCCCGCAAAGCCACCCCGGGTGGCGCAGAGAATTCGCGCTTTTTCCAGCTCGGCCAAGGCCGATTCCGGGCTGTCGGCCTGAAGATAGGGGGCGAACAATCGCAAAATGGCCTGGCGCAAGACGGCGGCAGGCCAGTCGCCGGCCAATTGCCCCGCCCCCTTCCCGTATTCATGAAGCACAATCTCCGCCGCGGCCGCCGACAGAGCGTCTGCCGCCTCCCGCGGACTCCGCACCGCCTTGATCGCCGCGCTCAGGCGCCCGACCGGACTGTCGGGCGGGAAACGCCGACTGTAGGCCAGCTCGACCGCGCAGTCGGCGAGCGGCGAACCAGGTTCCGCCGATCCGCAATTCGCCAGTCGCTCTCCGCTCCAGACATGAAAGTCGGCCTGAAATTCAGAGGAGAATGCTGCCATGCCAAACGAGGCGCAGAGATCGCCGAACACATAGCCCGGCTCGACCGAGGAAAGCTGATTCATGTCGCCGAGCAGAAGCAGCCGACAATCCCCGGGCAAGGCTTCGAACAGCCTGCTCATCAGGGACAACGGCACCATCGAGGCTTCGTCGAGAATCAGCAGGTCGACCGGCAAAGGGCAGCCGCGATGATGGCGGAAACGGGAGGATCCGCGGCGGGCGCCCAGCAGACGGTGGATGGTCAGGGCGCGCTGCGGAACAAACCGGCGAACTTCCTCGGGAAAGCTCTGCGGATTGGCGGCCACCGCCGCCGCCACCGCCGCCTGCAAGCGAGCCGCAGCCTTGCCAGTCGGCGCGGTCAGCACCACGCGCGGCGCCGATTCCCCCTCGGAACCGGCCAGAAAATTTTCCAGAAGCAAGGCCAGAATTCGGGCCGCCGCATGGGTCTTGCCGGTTCCCGGCCCCCCCGACACCATGGTCAGCCGACGGCGCAAAGCGGCGCAGGCGGCCGCCTTCTGGAGCTTCTCGCTGGCGCCCTCGGTTGGCGGAAACAGACGGGAAAGGCGTTCCCGCACCGCGCCGGCAGAGAGGAAAAGCGGCACCGTCGCTGCCGCCGCCGACCTCAGACAATCAGCAAGATCCCTCTCGTAGCGCCAATAGCGCCGGAGGTAAAGCCTGCCGCCGCCTGGCGCATCGTCCAAAAGAACCAAAGGCGTGGCGGCGTCCGAGCCGCCAACCGCCGCCGCGAACCGCGGAGAACGCAGAGCGGATCGCCACTCGGCGGCACTCGGCAGAGTCCAGGATGCCGCTTCCGCCCATGCGACAGTCGCCGACTCTTCGCCCAAGCCCGCAAAATCGGCCGGGAAACGCCGGGCCGCCACCCGGTCGAGAAAGACGCAGACATGGCCGCGTCCCAGAAACCAACTGGCCAGGGCGGCCGCCCACAGCAACGGAGCCAGCGCCGAATCCTCGGATTCCGGATCGAACCCGGTCAGGCGGCCAACCTCGAAGGAAAATTGCAGGTCAAGCCCGCGCAACACGCCTTGCCGACGCAAAACCCCGGCCGGCGCCAGAAACTCGCGCGCCGCCGTTCCTTCGCTCGAACTGTCCAGGCCGCCGACTTCCAAGATCGCTTCCTATTCCGCGGCCGCGGGCATGGCAAACACCCGCTGCCCAAGTTCACGATCCAGCATCAGCAGAGCCTGCGGATGATCGCCGGCAATGGTCAGTTGATCGACAATCCCCTTGGCCGTGCTTTCTTCCTCAACCTGTTCGTTGACAAACCATTGCAGAAACGATTCCGAGGCGAAATCGCGCTCGTCGCGAGCCATCGCCACCAGATCGTTGATCATCCCGGTCACCTTCTGCTCGTGCTGGTAGGCGGCCTTGAAGGCGGCCAGCGGCGAATCCCACTTGGCCGGGGGCGCCTCGATCGAACCCAGCTCGACCTCGGCATCGCGCTCGCCGATATAGTTGAATATCTTGCCGCCGTGGGTCAACTCCTCCTGCGCCTGCGTCTTCATCCAGTTGGCGAAGCCGGACAGGCCGCGCGAATCGAACCAGGCCGACATTGACAGGTACAGATAGGACGAATAGAACTCGGCAACCACCTGTTTGCTCATGGCCGCAGCCAAACCTTCGCTGATCATCATTGCATTCTCCTTATATTGTTGCTGTACAGGGAATTGCGAAATAAAGACTTGGCCATCCCCTGTTGTTGCTGCAGTAAAGACCGATCGGCGAAGCCCCGCGACAACGGAGCCTCGCGAATGGGAGAAAACCTTTCGCCCTACCAGTTTTCGGCCAGAATCTCGAAATGCTCCTGCTTGTGGGCGCAGGCCGGACACATCGCCAGCGCTTCTTTGCCCTTGTGAATATAGCCGCAGTTGCGACAGCGCCAGACCTGTTCCTGGTCGCGCTTGAAGACACGCCCGGCCTCGACATTGTCGGCCAGCTCGCGATAGCGCTTCTCGTGCTGCTGCTCGGCGACTGCGATGAACTCGAAAACCTTGGCCACCGGCTCCAACCCCTCTTCGCGAGCCGTCCTGGCAAACTCGGGATACATCGAACCCCACTCGTACAGTTCGCCGGCCGCCGCCGCCCGCAGGTTGTCCAGCGTGGTGCCGATCACCCCGGCCGGATAGACCGCCTTGATCTCGACTTCGCCGCCCTCGAGAAACTTGAAGAAGCGCTTGGCATGCTCGCGCTCCTGATCCGCGGTCTCCGCAAAGACTTCGGCAATCTGCACATAGCCCTCTTTCCTGGCCACACTGGAAAAATAGGTGTAGCGATTGCGAGCCTGCGATTCGCCGGCAAAGGCGGCCAATACATTCTTCTCGGTTTGCGTTCCCTTGATGTTCATTTCTTTGTTCCTTTTTGCTTTGTTTCTCTTTCTGGGAATGATTGTCCTATTCTAAATGATTCACAAGTCAAGCTTGCCGCCTGAAAGATGAAGCTGCGGCAGATATTCCCCGGTCTATGCCTTTCTTCTTTTCCCCGCTCTCCCACGGAACCCACCGGAAAATCCCGGCCGCCATGACAGATCGCACCACTGTCGCAGTTCCGCGTTTACGCGGCGAGCCCCCGGCGCGGCTTCAGCCCGCCGGAGAAAGTCGCCCGCTCGCTAAAGCTCGCTACCGCTGCCGCCTGAAGGCGGAACTGCGGCAGCTTATTGCCCTTCTCATGCTTCCTGTCCCATACCGAACTCTGGCCTCGTGGCTTGGTGACTCGGTGACTCGCGGCTGTCCCGACCGCCCCCTGTCTCCTGTCCTCCGTCCTCCGAACTCCGGAATCCGAATTCGCATGAATAGCCAGGCTAACGGCAATCCCCGCAAAGCCCGATCAGCTCAAGCCGATAGTCCTCGACTTCGAAATCCTCCCGACTCCACTGCCCGAGCTCTCTTTCCAGGCTGCCAAAGACGCCGTTCGAGCCGTCGAAGTCGAAAAACCTTTTGCAGTTGCGACAGCGAAAATGCGCATGCGTCCGCACATTGCCGTCGTAGCGCCTCTTTTCGCCGGGAGCCTTGAAAACCTGAGCCTGACCAAGTCTTTCCAGTTTCATCAAGTTTCGATATACGGTAGCCAGACTGATGCGCGGCATCGCCTCTCGCACTTTTTCGTACAACTCCTCGGCGGTCGGATGCCGGTCGGTCTGGCGCAAGGCCTGAAGAATCAATTTCTGCTGCCGGGTATTTCTTGATTTCTTTTCCACAGTCGCCATTGTTCAACAGTACCTTGTTCAGTCATTAACAATAATCCCTCCCAATAAAAAGTCAAGGGAACGAGAGAAAAACGACTTGCTAGCAGTTCAAGTTGCCGGAAGTGAAAGGTACCCCGTGAAAGCGCGAGAGCAAGTTTGCCGCGATCCGGCCGCTTTCGTAGATCGTCGGCAGGCCGCTGCCGGGGTGCGTGCCGCCACCGACCAGATAGCAGCGCCGCAACTCTTCAAACCGGTTGCGGGGGCGCAGATAGACCATCTGCCGGGTGGTATGGGCAAGATTGAAGGTCGCCCCGCAATAGACTCGATAGTCGTCGCGCCAGTCCTCCGGAGTCAGGATTTTCTCCTCCCTGATGTGCGGTTCAAGATCGCCCAGCCCGGCCTTTTCGCACCACCTCCGAACCACCAGGTCGCGAAATCCCGCCGTCTCGCCGGCCCAGTCGACCGGGGAGCGCAGATTGCCGACCGGCACCAGGATGTAGACCGCCGAATGCCCCGCCGGCGCCAGACTCCGGTCGGTGGCCGTCGCGTTGCGCACATAAAACGAAGTGTCCCGACTTAGGCCGCGGTGGCTGAATATGTCTTCCACATTGCGGCGGTAGTCGTCGGCGAAATAAATGGTGTGATGCGGCAGATCAAGCTCTTTGTCGATACCCAGGTAAAGCATAAAGGTCGAGCACGAGAACCTCTTTTTGGCCAACTTTTCCGGCCGATACTTGCGCAGCACCCCGGGCGGAATCAGGCGGCTCATGGCATCGCCGAAATCGGCGTTGAGCACGATATCGTCGCACTTGATCTCCTCGCCGCCGAGCAGGCGCACGCCGACCGCGCGACGCCCCTGCAGCAAAATCTGCTCGACCTCCGTGTCCAGCCTGATCTCGGCGCCGTTGCGCACCGCCTGCTCGGCCATCTTCTCCGAAATCTCGCTCAAGCCGCCGGTCACATGATAGACGCCAAAGGCGTATTCGATATAGGCCAGCATGGCGAAATAGCCCGGACACTCCCAGGGCGACATGCCGAGATACTTCGACTGGAACGAGAAGGAGATGGCCAGCTCGTCCTCGCCGAAATATCCCTTCAGCACATCGAACACCTTCCGGCCGAGCGACAGATAGGGGAGCACCGCCAGAAGATTCCGCGAAAACAGAGAGCCCAAGGTGGAATAGTGCTTTTGCAGGCACGGCAGCATATGCTCGAAGCGCCGCTTTTCATAATTCATAAAACGTCCGACTCCGGCCTCGCGACCGGGAAAGTGGCAAGCCACTTCAGACTTCAAACGCTCAATGTCCTGAGTGGCATGCAGGGCGAATTTCGCAAACTGCAGGCGATACATCGGATCCAGGCGGGTGAATTCGAGCAACTGCCCGCTGTCGGCCCCCGCCTCCGCAAAGCACTGGTCGAGGATCTGCTTCATCATCAGAAAAGTCGGGCCGGTGTCAAACTTGTACGGCCCCAAATCCAGGCGGGCGTTGCGGCCGCCCACCCGCGACTTGCGCTCGACCACCGTTACCGCAAAGCCGCGGTGCGCCAGAATCATCGCCGCCGTCAGGCCGCCCGGCCCGGCTCCCACCACCACGATCCGCCTTTTCGCCTGCGCCATTGCAATTCCCCCTGCTTTCAGTCTGCCTTATTCATGCCGTTGTCAGACCTTGTCGAGTGGTTCATGATCAAACTCAAAAACCTCGCTAAAATCCGGAATCCTGTGATTCTGAACAAAGTGTACAACCTAAGGGCACCCGTCATGAAACTTCAATCTACCCTTCCAACCCCGAAATTCAACCCCCGGCCCGAGGCCGTACTCGAAGCCAACGACCAACCCCACCCGACGGGGTGTTCCAACCCAAAAGCCTGGAGTCAGGCGAAACGCAACCTCGGGAAAGTGATTGATCGAATCATTGGCGGGCTGAGGGCCCGCACCACAGCGGTGAAGAACAACAGATTTTTTGGCTCTTTCTCAAAACGAATGGGTTGCTAATAGTTTTTTCTTAGATTTTGTGGGTAAAAGAAAATTCCGGTCAGCGACCGGCGTTGGCATGTAGAGGAAGACCACGTCGCGTACGG
>SLSR01000092.1 GCA_007130365.1 Lentisphaeria bacterium | reverse complement strand
TTCCTTGTCGGCATCATCTCCGAAAATCGGCAGCCGCGCGTTGCACCGGCAGATGACATGGTAGCAGGCACTTGGAAATTCGATGCGCAACGGTCTAGGCATGGCTGTGTTCCCTTTGATGAAACTGCGAATAACATATATCCATACCTGATAAAGTCAAATTAGAGGACTGACCCGCCTACAACGCCTACACGGCGACTGCGAATTTGTCGAATGCCTTCGTTGCCAAAGCCCGATCCTCTGCCTGCGTGAAACTTTCCTCCTGTTTTTTTTTCTAAGCGTGTAGTATTTCCTGAATAATGCACTGGTCGCGGGGCGCCTGCAAAGATTGACTGTGTCCGGCAATCCGGGCAAAAGCCGCAGGGCTCGCGGTTATTCTGCGGCTTCCTTTATTGGTTTGGTGCGGTGTCCGCAAGTACAGAAACAAAAACAAGAAAGGGATATGGTTCTATGCTTACGAAGCGATTTTTGACTGCGGCTTTGACTTTCTCGCTACTCGGATCCGTCTGGCTGGCCGGGGCGGTCCGGGGCGAACCGGTTCGGATGGACGACATCGAGGGGTTGGAGACGGCGCTCAGCCTGCAGCGGGTGTTCGCGACCGTGGCCGAGCGGGTGTCGCCGGCCGTAGTGGTGATCACCAACAAACAGGTGCGCCGGGCTCCCGACCACATGCAGATGCCGCCGGCCTTTCGCTTTTTCTTCGGGATTCCCGAGCCCGAACCGGAAAGGCGGGAGCGGCCGCGGATTCCGCAGCCGGCCGGGCGCGGCTCCGGGGTGATCATTCGCGCCCAGGGCTATGTGCTGACCAACTACCATGTGATCAGGGATCATGACGAACTTGAGCTGATGCTGCACGACGGCACGGTCTATTCCACGGCCAGGGAGCAGTTGACGGTGGTCGGGATCGACCAGCACACGGATTTGGCCGTGCTCAAGATCAATGGAGAGGAAGATCTTTCTCTGCCCTATCTGCAGTTCGCCGACACTGAACAACTGCGGGTTGGCGACTGGACGATCGCGGTGGGCGCCCCGTTCAATTTCGATTATTCGGTAACCGTCGGCGTGGTCAGCCAAAAGGGGCGGCACGGGATGCGTCTGCATGCGCTGGAGAACTATATCCAGACCGACGCCTCGATCAATCCCGGCAACAGTGGCGGGCCTCTGCTGAATGTGCATGGCGAAATTGTCGGAATCAACAATTTCATCGTTACCGGCGGCGGCCTTTCCCGCGGCAATACCGGGGTTGGCTTCGCGATCGACGGCGGCCTGGCCCGGCAGGTGGCGGAGGGGATCATTGACGAAGGCGAAGTGGTTCGTCCCTGGCTGGGAATTTCCATGCAGGAGCTGGACTCCGAGTTGAAGCGCGAGTTCGGGGTGGAGTGGGGAGTTCTGGTCAGCGAAGCGATCGAGGGCGATCCGGCCGCCGAGTCGGGGGTGCGCGCGGGCGACGTGATTCTTAAGGTGGGCGATCAGGAGGTGGAGAGCGCCCGCGATGTCCAGTTCGCGGTTCTCGGCTATCGGCCGGGGGATGCGATCGACCTGCTGGTTCATCGGGACGGCGAACAGATGACGATCTCCGTGGTCGCCGGCAAGCGAGACGCGGATGGTTCGCGGGCCGAGGACACGACTGACGTGCTTGCGGCGGTCGGCCTGCGGCTTGAGGTGAACGCGGCCGGGGCGCTGGTCGTGGTGGCGGTCGCTCCCGACAGTCCGGCCGAGGCGGCCGGTTTGCAGCGGGGGGATATCCTGCGCGAAGTCAATCGTCAGTCGGTGGACGAAGTCGCGCAGGCCGTCCGCGCTTTGCAGGCCAGTCGCGGCGGGGTGGCAGTGCTCTATGTCGAGCGCCGCGGCTCCCGTTTCTTCGTGCCCCTGCGCGTCGTCGAATAGAGGCGGCGGTTAAAACTCGGGTTAGCCCGACTTGTCCGGCAAGTCGGGCTTTGTCTTGTGGGCATTGTCTTTGTCGAATCGGGTATTATGCTAAAATTCGAATACAGAAGAAATGACTCTCGCAGAGGCGCGAAGATCGCAAAGATGGACGAGAGCAGCATAGGCAAAGAAATCGTGGGCGCTGCGATTGCGCAAGGCTCAGTCGGACAAGCGGAAGGCGGGAATATATGGAGAACCTTGAGAAGATTCGCAATATCGGGATTATCGCCCATATCGACGCCGGCAAGACCTCGACTACCGAAGGCATGCTTTTCTATTCCGGACTGACTCATCGCTATGGCCATATCGACGACGGCACGACGGTGATGGACTACCTGGAGGAGGAGCGCTCGCGCGGCATCACGATCAAGGCGGCGGCCGCGACCGTTCCCTGGCGCGACTGCCTGATTCACCTGATCGACACGCCGGGACATATAGACTTCACGGCTGAAGTCGAGCGTTCGCTGCGGGTCAGCGACGGGGCGGTGGTGATTTTCAGCGGGGTCGAGGGGGTGGAGGCGCAGAGCGAGAAGGTCTGGCGGCAGGCGGCGCGCTATCGGGTGCCGAAGATTGCCTTTGTCAACAAGCTCGACCGGCTCGGCGCCTCCTTCCCCCGGGTGCGGGACGAGATCAACCGCAAGTTCGGCGATTGCGCCCTTGCCCTGCAACTGCCAATCGGCATCGAGAGCGACTTCTGTTCGATCGTCGATCTGGTGCAGAACCAGTTGATTACCTTTGCCGGCGAGGCCAATGAACAAGTGCAGCGCCAGGCGGTGCCGGAAACCCTGGTCGAGGAAGTGGCGGCGGCTCGCGAGGCTTTGTTCGAGCGTCTGGCCGACTTTTCCGACGCGATCGCCGAGCGCTATCTCGAGGGGGTCGAGATTCCGGTTGCCGAGTTGAAGGCGACGATTCGCGAGTTGACCCTGCACAATCGCCTGGTACCCTTGTTTGTCGGCTCCGCCAAGAACGGCATTGGCCTGCAACCTTTGCTGGATGCGGTGGTTGACTATCTGCCGGCCCCTTCCGATTTCGCCGAGATACCGGCTTTCCGGGTGAAGGACGGCCAGGCGGTCTCGATCGAGCCGGACGAGCAGGCGCCGTTTGCCGGTCTGATCTTCAAGGTGGTGGCCGGGACTTCGGTCGATCTGCTCTACTTGCGCACTTATTCGGGACAGGTTCAGGCCAAGGCGCATCTGATCAATTCGCGAACCGGCGAAAAGGTTTCGGCCAAGCAGATACTGCGCCTGTTCGCCAAGAACACTGAGTCGCTCGAGCAGGTGGGTCCCGGCGACATTGTCGGCCTGCTCGGGCCCCGCAACTGCGGTACCGGCGACACCTTGTGCGACAGTCGGCATTCGGTCGCCTTCGAGCGCATGCAGTTTCCAGAGCCGGTGATCTCGATGGCGGTCGAGCCGAAGAGCAGTCGCGACAAGGATCGGCTCGATGAATCGCTGGAGTTGTTGTGTCGCGAGGATCCGACGCTTACCCTGGGGCGCGACAGCGACACCGGGCAGCGTCTGCTTTCCGGCATGGGCGAACTGCACCTTGAAATCAACTTCAAGCGGTTGGCCGATGAGTTCAAGGTGCCGGTGCGGGCCGGGGCGCCGCGCGTGGCCTACCGGGAAACCTTCAAGGCGGCCAGGACGATTTCGGCCGACTTCCACAAATTTCTCGGCGACCTCGAACTGCAGGCCGGGGTGTCGATCGACTTTCGTCCCTTCGCCCAGGCTCGCGGGCAGGAGGTGTTTTCGATCGAGAGCCGTCTGGAGCGGGAGCGCGACTTGCCGAAGAGTTATGTGCGGGCCGCCCGCCAGGCGCTGGAGGACGGGCTGAAGACCGGCGGCAACAGCGGCTACTCCCTGATCTATGTCGAGGCTGAATTGCGGGAGCTGAAGGTCTATCCCGACAAAACCACCGAGAACGCCGTGGTCGGCGCGGTTCTGCAGGCGGTCGACCGGGCGATTGTCGAGATCGGCACCACCGTGCTTGAGCCGCTGATGCGCCTGGAGATCCTTTCGCCGGAGGCCAATGTCGGAGACATCACCTCCTATCTGCAGCCTCGTCGCGCGCTGATTCAGGAAATGATTTCACTGGGCGATCAGAAGCGGATACTTTGCGAAGTGCCGCTGTCGGAAATGTTCGGCTTCGGCAAAGCCCTGCCAAAGCTGACCGGCGGACGCGGTTCCTTTACCATGGAGCCGTGTGGCTATCAGCCGCGCGAAGCCTGAACCACGGGGGGCGGCGGTAAGGCGGCAGCAGTGACACCCCCGCCTTGTCGGCACCGCCGTGAAGGCCGGATTGGGTTGCCCCTTGCAATTGCGTCCCGAGGGGGCGCGGCTGTGACGGTCTTTCGATCTTCGCGAGTTATGGGTCGGCAGGGCAAAGAAAAAGATGAAGACAATAAACATGGAAAGGGAAAAAGAGCATGCACAACCTTCGTTTCCGACAGATTCACCTGGACTTCCACACTTCGGAGAAGATCGGCGATATCGGTGCCGCCTTCGACCGCGAACACTGGCAGCGGGTTTTGCGCGAGGCCGCGGTCGATTCGGTGACCTGTTTTGCAACCTGCCATCACGGCTGGGCCTACTACGACACGCAGGTCGGCAAGCGTCATCCGCAACTGCAGTGCGATCTGCTGCGCCGGCAGTTCGAGGCCAGCAAGGAGATCGACGTGAATGTGCCGATCTATCTGACCGCCGGGGTCAACAACATGGCGGCGGCCGCCCATCCGGAATGGCGGCAGCTCGGCCCGGACGGACGCCTGACCGGGTGGGCGCGCTCCAACCTGGATGCCGGCTTCTTCATGATGTGCTTCAATACCGGATACCTCGACTTCCTGTGTCGGCAGATCGAGGAGGTGGTCGAGCTGTTTCCCGGTTGCGACGGCATTTTCCTCGACATCATTTCGCAGCCCGAGTGCGTCTGCCATCAGTGCATTGCCACGATGCAGGCCGGCGGGCTTGATCCGCTGCGCCCCGAAGACCGCAAACGGCATGCCCGCAATGTGTTGCTTGAGTATTATCGGCGGTCGACGGCGGCCGCGAAGAAGTTCAACCCGGATATGCCGGTGTTCCATAACGGCGGGCACATAAGGCAGGGGGACACGGAGATCCTTTCCCACTTCAGCCACCTTGAACTGGAGTCGCTGCCGACCGGCGGCTGGGGCTACGATCACTTTCCGATCTCCGCCAAGTATTGCCAGAATCTGCCGCACGACATGCTCGGCATGACCGGCAAGTTCCACACTACCTGGGGCGAGTTTGGCGGCTTCAAGCATCCCAACGCCTTGCGCTACGAATGCGCCGCCATGCTGGCGGTCGGCGCCAAGTGCAGTGTCGGCGATCAACTGCATCCGTGCGGCAAGCTCGACGAGTCGACCTATCGGATCATCGGCCAGGCCTATCGCGAGGTGGCCGCCAAGCAGGCCTGGTGCGAGCAGGTCGAGCCGCTGGCCGATATCGGGCTGGTCTCCTCGGCCGCGGTCAACCGCGATGTCGACGGACACAGGCGCGACAATCCGGCCGACATCGGCGCCGGCAGGATCATGCTGGAAGGGCAGTTCCTGTTCGACATTCTCGATCCGGCCATGGACTTTGCGGGGCGCAAGGCTCTGCTTCTGCCCGACGACATCGCGGTCGATGCTGAGCTGAAAGCGAAGATCGACGACTTTCTGGCGGCCGGCGGCAAGTTGATTCTGAGCGGGCGCAGCGGGTTGAACCCGGTCAACGACGGCTTTCTCTGGGATCTGGGGGCCGAATACCACGGTGTCAGCCCGTTCCAGCCGGACTACGCGGCGCTGGCCGACCGGGTTCGCCCGGAATTTGTCGATTCACCGCTGGTCATGTATCTGCCGTCCTGTCGGATCAAGGCGGTCGAAGGTCGTTCGACAGGTGCGATCCACGACCCCTACTTCAACCGGGCCTATGATCATTTCTGCTCTCATCAGCATGCCCCGAACCGGCTTGAGCCCAGCGGGTTCGACTGTGGTGTAGTCAGTCCGGACGGCAACATACTGTACTTTGCGCATCCGGTGTTCAGCCTCTACCGGATGTATGGAGCGGTCGCCTACCGACATTACATTACTCAGGCAATTCGCCACTTCCTCGGCGACGCCCTTTCCTTGCAGACCAATCTGCCTTCGACGGCGCGAGTTCATCTCAATCGGCAGCCGGGGCAGGGGCGGCTGGTGCTGCATTTGCTCTATGCCAACACTGTATTGCGCGGCGGCTCCATGGAAATGCATGGCGGCACGGTCAGAGACACGCGCCCGATCGAGGTGGTCGAGGAGCTGGTTCCCCTGCGCGACATCCGCTTGACTTTGCGGACTCCGCAAAAGATCGGGCGGGCCACCCTGGAGCCTCAGGGGGAAGCCATTCCGCTACGACAGACCGAGGCTGGCGTGGAGTTGACGGTTCCCGAGTTTTCGTGCCATCAGATGGTGGTGCTTGCATAGCCATGAAGGCATCCGGTCAACATGCGGAAGCGCGGGATGGCGACGATCCGCAGGTGCGCGGCTATCTGCAATACCTGGTGGCCGAGCGCGACGCCTCCCCCCATACGGTCGACGGCTATCGCCGGGATATCGTGCAGTTTGTCGACCTGGTCTGGAGCGATCGGGCTCGACCGCTGGATTGGCGCCGGCTTTCGGTGACTGACGCGCGTCGGTTCGCGGTGGCCTTGCAGACGCGCGGTCTCGCCCGCGCCTCGATCTTGCGCAAGATTTCGGCTCTGCGGGCGTTCGCCCGGTATTTGGCGCGGGAAGAGGTGATCGAGGGCAATCCATTCTTGTTTCTGCACAAGCTGAGGCAGGGGCGACGGCTGCCCAAGGTGCTGTCGGTCGAGGAGGTTGGCCGACTGCTCGACTCTCCCCCGGCCTACTGGCGCAAGCACGCGGGCGACACGAAATTCGCCAAATCCCCCCTGGCCGCCGATTTTGTCGCCCGGCGCGATCACGCCATTCTCGAGGTGGTGTACAGCGGGGGGTTGCGGATTGGCGAGGCGGTCGGGCTTGACAATCGGGACATCGATTTTGTTTCGGCCGTGTTCACGGTCAGGGGCAAGGGGCGGAAGGAGAGGCTGTGCGTTCTCGGGCCGCCGGCGGGCCGGGCGCTGCGGGAATATTTCGCGGCCCGAGAGTCGCTTGGCCTGGGCGGGCGCACGGGGCGCGGCCCGCTTTTCTGCAATCAGCTCGGCGGTCGTCTGACCGCCCGCTCGGTGCAGCGCAACTTCAAGAACTATCTGCGGGAGTCCGATCTTTCCCTGGACTGCACGCCGCATCAGCTTCGCCATTCCTTTGCGACCCACCTGCTGGATGCCGGAGCCGACTTGCGCAGTGTACAGGAGATGCTCGGCCATGCCAGTCTTTCGACCACCCAGATCTACACTCACATCAGTGCGGAACGCATGCTGGAGGTCTATCGCCAGGCGCATCCGCGAGCCAACTGACGGGGCCGACGGCACGTTCAGGGGCAGGGCAGGGTCAGTCGGTATTCATGTTGTCCCTGACGGTATTGGGTTGATGATCAGTCGTCGGTTTGGCGCGACGGGCGGCCCGGCATGTAGCCGCGCCTGGTGTCGCCGACAAACTCGAGGAAATGCGCCAC
>SLSR01000041.1 GCA_007130365.1 Lentisphaeria bacterium | reverse complement strand
CCCGGGCGCACTCTGCACATGCTGCCGCCCGCCCTGGCCGCCGAAAGATGCAGCCTGCGCCAGGGAGCGGAGAACCTGGCCCATTCGGTCTTTCTCGAAATCGACCGCGAAACCGGGGAAGTTCTCGACCGTCGCCGCTGCCATTCCCGGGTTGCCGTCACCCGGCGGCTTTCCTTCGACCAGGCACAGGCCATAATCGACCGCCCAGAAGCGAAGACGGAGCTGCCGGAACCGGTCAAGAACACCGTCCTCGAACTGCACCGACTGGCCGAAACCATGCGCCGCAGACGACAGGAGACAGAGCACTTTCTCGAACTGGAGAGCCGGGAGGTCAGAGTGCTCTGCGACGAGGAGCACGAGCAGATAACCGGACTGAAGCCGGCGACCGCCGCGGCCGCCGACCACCTGGTCGAAGAATTCATGCTGGCGGCCAACGTCGCGGTAGCCTGCGAAATGCGCGACCGCAAGATTCCCGGCATTTATCGCATCCACTCCGAACCCGACCCCCTGGCTCTTCGGGAGTTTGTCGAATGGGCTGGCGAAATCGGCCTGCGCTTCAAGGGCAAGCTGGAGAATCGTTTTCACATCAACCGTTTTCTGGCTCAGGCCAAACCGCGGCACGATCGGGAAATCATCAACTCCATGTTCCTGCGCACCCTGAGCCGCGCCACCTATTCCGCCAAGCCCGCCCCCCACTACGGACTCGGCAAAGAGTCCTACTGCCACTTCACCAGCCCGATTCGCCGCTATACCGACCTGGTGGTGCATCAGCAGCTATGGGCTGCCGACCAGGGGGAAGCCGCCCGCGACCAGAAAGCCTGCACCGCCATCGCGAGCCGCTGCACGATCCAGGAAAAGAACAACGACGAAGCCTATTTCGCGGCTCTCGACCGCATGAAGATAAGATACCTGCAAGAACTGCGAATCCGCGGGGAGCGTTTGTTCTACGAAGGAGCAGTGCTGAAAGTCGGCGGCGACGGACTGCTGGTCTTCATTCCCGAACTCGGGATTGTCGGAAAGATCCCCAAAGACCAGATCCCGCGCAAGAGCGCCGGACGTGTCTGGCGCGGCGGCAATGTCATCTATGTCACCGTCGACAAGGCGGATCCGATCCGCGGTCGTCTCCTGCTGGCGCCGGCCGGCACCTGATATGCAAAGTTGTTTTTCGTGACTATGACATAAGAAAGAAAGGAAATCACACTATGGGCAAAGGCAGTCGAAACATCAATTGGGGCCTTCTGGTTCTGCGAGTGGGAGTTGGGCTGCTGCTGATGGTCCATGGCTTCCCCAAACTGGTCGCCGGGCCGGAGCGCTGGGCGACACTAGGCGGTGCCATGGCAACGGTCGGCATAACCTTCGCCCCCGCCTTCTGGGGACTGATGGCCACCGCAACCGAATTCTTCGGCGGCCTGCTGCTGGTCGCCGGACTGTTCACCAGACCGGTCGCCGCCCTCGCCTGCTTCACCATGATAATCGCCACTCTCTTTGTCGGCGGCAACCTTATGGACGCCGGTGAAGGAGGCCCTTCCCTGCTCGATCTGGCGGCGGCGGTATCGCATCCGCTCACTTTCGCCATCGCCTGCCTGTCGCTGGCGCTGATGGGCGCCGGCAGCTTTAGCCTGACGGCAAGGATTGCCAAATTGAACAATCGCTGGTATGGCTGACCATGGCGGCTCGCAACCCCTTCAAGCGTCGTCGGCAAGTCCACTTGCGGCTGGGACAGCGCGGCGAGAGGATAGCCGCGCACCTGCTCCGAGAACTGGGGCTGACCGTGTTGACGAGAAACTATCGCGACCGCCAATACGAGATCGACATCGTCGCCCGCGATCGCAATACACTCTGTTTTGTGGAAGTGAAAACACGACGGCGCCTGGTGCGCACCAGACCCGGAGCGGCAGTCGGACCGGCCAAACGCAAGAACATCGTGAAAGCCGCCCGGCGCTACCTGCGCGAGATCGGCTTCCCGGCCATCCCCCACCGCTTCGACCTGGTCGAAGTCATCTTGCAGGGACGACGCTTGCGAGCCATCAACTACCTTCCGGCCGCCTTCACCGAACAATCGGTTAAACCCCGCCTCGACGAGATGTTCCCCGATCTGCCGGCAAACTATGTTCGCCGCGTGGTCGAACCGTCAGGACAAACCGAGTAAACCATTGGCCACATCGACCGCGCTGGCCGCGTCCGGAGCATATCCGTCGGCCCCGATTTCATCGGCAAAGCTCTGAGTGACCGGCGCCCCGCCAACCATAATCTTCACCTGGTCGGCCAGGCCGGCTTCCTTGAAACCGTCGACCGCCGCCTTCATCGCCCCCATGGTCGTCGTCAGCAGCGCACTCATGCCGACCAATCCAGCCTGGTGCTCGCGGGCGGCCGCGATAAACTTCTCGGTCTCGACATTGACTCCGATGTCGACCACTTCGTAGCCCGCCCCCTCAAGCATCATGCAGACCAGATTCTTGCCGATATCGTGCAAATCCCCCTTCACCGTGCCGACGCAGACCGTGGCCTTGGCCTTGACTCCGGCATCCGAAAGCGCCTGCTTGAGAATCTCCATGCCGGCATTCATGGCGCGAGCCGCAATCAGAACTTCGGGCACATAGACTTCGTTGCGCTTGAACTTCGCGCCGATTACACTCATGCCGCCGATCATGCCCTCCTGCAGAATCCGCTCGGCCTCCAAGCCCTGGTCGAGAGCCCGCTGCACCAGCTCTTTAAGCTGCGGGGCGCGCCCCTTCATCAAGGCTTCCGAAATTTGTTCGAGAATCGCTTCGCTCATCGCTTTGCCCTTTCTTTCAATTTACCGAAACCATCGGCACCACCAACAAAGTGTCAAAAAACATTATACCATAACAACGAATTTTACCAATGGCAAGCCCAGAACAGACATTTGCCAAGCCTTTTTTGGTAAATTCAAGCCGATTTCATCGCAAGCCAGAGAACTGTCCAACCGTCGCCCTGACCCAGCCCCCATCCTGGCCGGTCTCAACACAATGCAAGTAAGGATGCTTCGCCCCCTCCCCCGAATTCGCCCACAAGGCGGCGGCCAGAGTCAGGTTGAAAATCAGGGCGGTCGGCAAGTCCCCGAACAAAACCCCCGTGTCAAGCCACCCGGCCTTGTGCTCCTGCCTCGCCTTCCGCCATGCGGCTGATTCCCGGCCGCACCGGGTCTGGTTTCCGAGCACCGGCGAATTGTCCGGAAATTGAATCGTCTCGCCCGCCGATTCGCCGGGATAGTGCAGAAGCAGGTCGAGACCGGGCTCCGTCCGCCGCCCGGCGGTCGGAGTCAACAACAGAAATGCCGCCCCCTCCCCGACCGCAGACAGAGCTTCACCCTTGTCCGGCCTTGCCCTTTCCCGTGCGTATCCGAGCAGAGGCACATACTCCTCCGCGCCGCCGACCAGCACCGCCTCCGCCCGCCCTTCCCGCAGCCAGCAGATCGCCGTTGCCAAGGCGCTGGCGATCGGCATTGTCGGTTGACACACGGTCAGCAGAGGCCCCGTAATCTCAAGCAGAATCGTGAGGTTCGAAAGCGCCCCCGAATGACCGGCGCCGGAGAACAGCAGGGGAGATGCGGCGGCGGCGCCATAGTCCAGACAGTCGTCGAGGAAGCGAAAAGTCGTATGATTCGCCCCGTAGCCGGTAGCCATAACCACCCCGAGCCGCCCCCGATCGAAATCCAGGGCGTCGCCGTCCGCCAGCGCCAGATGGGCGGCCAGCGTGACCAGGCGGGAGAACCGGTCGACCCGGCGCAGCTTGCGCCGCGGAACAACCTCGTCCAGCGGTCCGGAATCGGCGAGAAAGGCGGGAACCGATCGCGCCCCCGCCGACCCGACAACCTCGACTTTCCCGTTCGGCCCGGGCGGATTCCGCCAGGCCTGCAGCAGCTCCGCCCGGCCGCAGCCGAAACCGCCAACCGCGCCGAGACCGCGGATCGCGACCGCGCCAAGCCGGTCTCCGGCAGGCGCTGCGACCGGCTCAAGGCCGGAGGCGAATGCTTGCCTGGACAAATCAGAAGTCATATCTGCCGCAATTGAATTAATCAGGCTAAAGCCGCAGCAGCAAAGCCGTGTTGTTGCCCCCGTAGGCGACCGAAGTCGAAAGCGCGACCCGCCCCGCCACCGCCGTCGGCTCGCGAGTCGGCGCGACTCCGATCTCCGGATCCAGGTCGGCGAACCCGGCGGTGGCCGGAATGCGCCGGCGCAACAGACCGTCGAGGGTCAAGACCGCTTCAATCCCGCCCGCCGCCCCGAGGGTATGTCCGGTATAGGCCTTGCTCGAATAGAAAGGGGTTCCGGGCAGCCGTTCCGCGAACAGCCTTCCCTCGACCCGGTCGTTGTCGGGGGTCGCGGTGCCGTGGGCATTGACAAAGGCGACTTCCCCGGCTTCCACCCCGGCTTCGCGCAAAGCCTGCTCGACGGCTCGCCGCAGCCCATGCCCGTCGGGGCGGGGGCGCGACAAATGATAGGCGTCGCAGCCGTTGCCGCTTCCCGCCACCCGCGCCAGCCGCCGCCCCCCCCGCCGTCGCAGCGAATCCTCGCTTTCCAAAACCAATATGCCGGCGCCCTCGCCGAGGTTGAGCCCTTGCCGACCCCGATCGAAGGGACGGCACGGGGCGGGGTCGGCGATCATCAGCGAAATGAACCCGCTGTAGGTCAAGCGGCTCAGCTTTTCCGTGCCGCCGGCCAAAGCAATGTCGCAGACCCCGTGGCGAATCCAGTCGGCCGCCTGAATGATCGCCTGCGCCCCGGAAGTGCAGGCGGTAGTCACCGTCATCGCCGGCCCTCGCAGACCCATCTTGCGATGCAAGGCCTCGGCCGGACTGGCCGCCAGAAAATCCAGCACGGGTCGAATGTTCGGATTGCGGCCTTCGCGAAACTCCCGATGGAACGCCATATCGTCAAGCGCGGCTCCGGCCACCGTGCCAAGGCAAACCCCAACCCGCCGGGCCGACAGGACTTCCCGGTCCATGCCGGCCATCGACAAGGCTTCGCAAGCCGCAACCCAGGCCAACCCGCCGCACCGTTCCAAGCCGGTTCGCCGCACCATTTCCATTTCGCGCCAGGCTTCCGGAATCGAGAACACCGGATAGGCGCAATCATGCAAGTCGCAAAGCCCTGAAGCGGCGGCGGGAGCGCGGCGGCCGGCCAGCATGGACTGCGCCGTTGCCGCCAAACCGGCTCCCGCCGCGGTAATGCAGCCGGCTCCAACAATTGAAATTGGCTGACCCACAATCAACCGTCCTTCCTGCCTGCCTGCCTGCCCGGCCGCTCTGTCCGTTAAGCCTGTTTTGTCCGTTCTGTCCGTCCAGAACAGAAGGCCGCCAATCCTCACCGCAGCTTTTCGCCGAAAAGCACGCGCAGCACCGGCGTCTCGGCGTTCAGGACAAGCCCCTGGTCAGTCCGTGTCAATTCGGCATGGATATACTGCCGGTCGCGTTCCCTGCCAAACAGAAGAGTGATTGCATCGACCGTCTGCGGCGGCAGCATCTCGCCGGTTTCAGCCAAAATACGGGCGACCCGCAATTCAAGGCTCAACAAGGCGTCGCCTCCCCGCGGCTGCCAATTCGCATACCTGCCTTCGGCCACATTTGCCATATGGCGAGTCGCATTGCCGAAAACCAAATATCCGTCGACAAACCCAACCAGAGAATCGCCGCAGCCCTCTCGATACAGCAGATTGTTCCCGTAGCGGCGCGGCTCAAGGTCGGACCCAATCCTCCTGATCCATTCATCAACCGTTGCCTGCCCCCCTTCGGGAATCTTAAGAAAAACCACGAACTCCGGCTCGAAAAAACCCTTGAATCCATAGAACAGCAAGCCGCCGGTCAATTGCTCGAAAACCGTGCCCAGCTGATCCCGATCCGTTCGCAATTCCTCCTTTAGCTCGTCCTCGAACTCAGCCAAAGCCTCCGCACCACCGAGCTGCTCGACCAGGTCGAAAAGCAGGGGAACCGGCCGATCCAGGCTGACATTGACGGCCAACAACGGCTCGCCAAAGCGCCCCGTGAATACCTGCGGAGAATCGGCCGGCCACAGGCGGTCGCGCAATTCGGAACCCTCGGCAAAAGCCAGCAGCAAACGCCCATATCCCCGATCGGCAACCAGCCCGGCCGCCCGGAAATTAGAATCGAACCAATCCAGCCAAACCAACTCCTCCGCGGAAAGATGGAAATCCTCATGACGCAGCACCCTGACCAGCCTGGACAAAGGCAGGTAGGCCGCGAAATTGCTCCTCGGCAGACCACCCCTGACCATCCGGAAATCAGCATTGCCGGCCAGGCGGGCGGCAGTCTCGTCGACAAACTTGCGCAACGCCTTGAGCGCGGTCTCCCTGTCGTCACCACCGCTTAGATACATCCGCTGCCCGTGAAACAGGAAGGCCACCTCCTCCTCGTCCGTATAGATCTCGTGCCCCGCCTCGCGAATCGTCAGCCAGTCAAACTCTTCCCCTTCGACAAGGCTGCGCATGCTGGCCAACGCCAGTTCCGGCTCCACCACTCCAACCGAGACCACCATCGCCAGCGAGTCGCCGGAAGCGTCAAGCACCGGTGCCGCAAACCAAATCGGCGCGTCCGGATCAAAGCCCGCCCGCCGCCAATCCTCGACCGAAAGCACATCCATGCCGATCATCTCCAGCAAATCGTCGCGCAGCCCAAATTCAATTTGATCCGACCAAAGCTCCGCCAATGATCTGCCGAACTCCAAGATGAACCGCGGGTTGGCCACTGCCGCGCCGCCCCAGACCTCTTCGGGCAACTCGCCCAGCGCCGCCCAGCCATCGTCTGTCGCGGAAACCGTCGCCCGCCGCCATACCAGAAAGGCCGCGAGCAAGAGTAGCGCCACGACCAGCAAGCGCCACCGCACACCTCCGGACTGGCCACCGTTTTCAGGCCTGCAAACCTGATGCTCATTGCTCTTTGTCATGTTTCCCTACTCCCTTTTCGACTTCCGCAGCTCTCTCCGACCACAGATCATAGAAATTAAAATACTGCCAGGGATGCGCCTGTACAAACTCCTCCAGCGCCTCGGCAAACTGGCGGGCATAAATTCGGCAGGCTCGCGGACGGCGGGCATCCCCGGCCGCCACCTCGATTATTCGTGCCACCCTGATTTCATAGCGCCGGAAATCGGCTTTGTGGGAAAACAGGACAATGATCGGAACTCCGGCCGCCCCGGCCAGCCGATAGGGTGAAAACGGCAGATCAACCGCCCCCCCGAGAAAATCGACCGTGACCGTGCTCTCCCGGCTGCCGAAAACCCGGTCTCCCATCAGGCCGAGGATTTCGCCGCGCCGCAAGCTCTGCATCATCGCCAGCACACTGTCGAGGCCGCCTCGCGGATCGATAGTCTGAAACGGCAGCTCGCGCTCCAGCCGGTGGCTGCCCGGCTCGTCGTCAGCGGGCGGGATCATGACCACCGAGACCGGTGTCTCGACCTTGGACAAAATCGACATCGCCACCTGCCAGCAGCCAAGATGGGCATTGATCAGAACCGCGCCGCGACCAGCGGCCAGAACCGCCTGCAAGCGGGCTATGT
>SLSR01000197.1 GCA_007130365.1 Lentisphaeria bacterium | reverse complement strand
CGACCGCAACCCTCGACTGTTCCGGGCGGCCGAAGTTTCTCTGCGCCGCCGCGGCGACCGCAGCACCGGCTGGGCCATGGGCTGGCGAGTCGCGCTCTGGGCTCGCTTCCTGAACGGCGACCGCGCCCTGCAAGTTCTCGGCAACCTGCTTTCCTGGATCCCCCCGGAAGAAGCCGGCAGCGCCAGAAATCGACAGGCAGGCGGCGTCTACAGCAATCTTTTCGACGCCCATCCGCCATTTCAGATCGACGGCAACTTCGGAGCCACTGCCGGCATCGCCGAAATGCTTCTGCAAAGCCATCGGCAGCTTGACAACCAGTTTGTAGTCGACCTTCTGCCCGCCCTGCCCGCCGCCTGGCCAGACGGGAAAGTCAAAGGGCTGCGCGCCCGCGGCGGCTGGCGGGTCGAGCTGCAATGGCAGGACGGCAGGCCAACGGCAGCGACCTTCGTCAACTTCAACAAGGATACACCGCCGCCTCTAGTCAGGCACAAAGACCAGTTATTGCCGGTCCGGCGAGCCGAAGCCGATTCCAGCCGCTACTCGCTGACTTGACCCTGATGGGCAGTCGCCTCCGCGACCTGCCGGTTCATGAAAATTCGGCTGTGCGATTCCTGAATATTGCGAATGGCAAGCGGCCGGCTTAAGTAGTGGGCCGTAAGTCGTGAACCAGAAAAAGACGCAAAAACACCGAGACCTATGAATAAAGCTCCGGACAACTCTATCCAGCAATTTCTGACCGACCAGGGTCTGCCTGCACCATTCGCGCAGGATTTCGCCCATCGGCTGCCCGCCCGCTATTTCCAGCGTTTCAACCGGGAAACCCAGGCACTGCACGCACAGGCGCTGCATCGGCTCTCACCCGAAAATCCGGTCGAAGTGATCCTGGAAAACCGTCCCGACAAAAGCGTGGAGTGTACGGTGCTCGCCTTCGACCACGTCTCGGTCTTCGCGATCATCGCCGGCATTCTGGCCAGTCTCGGCCTGAACATCGTCTCCGGCGACGTCTTCACCTACGCCCCGGCGCCTCCGCCCGAAGCCTCGCCTGCCCGGTCGCGCCCGCGCCGGCCGCGCCCGAACTCGAACCTGGCGCGGCGGCGCATCGTCGACCACTTCTCATGCCGCCTTGAAGACTCCGGCATGCCCCTGGAAAAATGGCGGATCAAAGCCCTCCAAAGGTTTCGCGAAATCTTCGCGATCCTGGAAACCGCAAAACCCCGGGAAGCCGTCTCCCGCGCCAAACAGCGGGTCGACGAAGCGGTGGCCGAGCGCCTGGCCGCGCTTGCCGGCACCGGCGAATCGCGCATGTCGCCGATCGACATTGAATTCGACAACCAGGCCGATGCCTTCACCCGCCTGAAAGTGGTGTCGGAAGATACGCCCGCCTTCCTCTACTCCTTCGCCAACGCTCTGGCCTCCCGCAAAATATCGATTGAACATGTCAAAATCCGCACCGCCGCCACCCGCATCGAGGACGAAATCGACATTGTCGACGCGCACCGCCGCAAGATCACCGACCAGACCCGGCTCGACCAGATCAAGTTCTCCGCCCTGCTGACCAAGCATTTCACCTACTTCCTCGGCAGCAGCCCCAATCCCTTCGACGCCCTCTGCCGCTTTGAACGGATCATCGACGACATTCTGCAAATGCCGGAACAGGGCAAATGGGCCGAACTGCTCGACGACCCGAAAATCCTGCACGACCTGGCCAGCCTGCTGGGAGCCAGCGACTTCATGTGGGAGGACTTCATTCGCCAGCAGTACGAGTCGCTGCTGCCCATGATGGTGCCCCAGGTCAAAGGCCGCCGCTTTTCCCTGCCCCCCGAACAGCTCCGGGAGAGACTGCGGCAAACCCTTGCCGAAGTCGACTCTTGCGAAACCCAAAAACAGCGGCTGAACGAATTCAAGGATCGGGAGATCTTCATGATCGATCTCGATCATATCCTGACTCCGGAGGTCGATTTCAAAGCCCTGGCCGCCGCCCTCACCGCCCTGGCCGAGGCGGTGATCGAGGAGGCTGCCGCAATCGTCCATCGGCAGCTCGCCGACCGCTTCGGCATCCCTCGCACGGTCGCCGGAATGGAGGCTCGCTACAGCCTCCTCGGACTGGGTAAAATGGGCGGAGCCGCCCTCGGCTATGCCTCCGACATCGAGCTGCTTATGGTCTATAGCGACAACGGCGAGACCGACGGCCGGGAAAAGATCGACAACGCCGAGTTCTTCAGCCGCATGATGCGCGAGGTATCCCTGTTTATCGAGGCCAAGCAGGAGGGGATTTTCAATCTCGACCTGCGCCTGCGCCCGCACGGCAACGACGGGCCGCTGGCCTGCAGCCTGGAGAACTTCTGCCGATACTACGGACAAAGCGGCTCCGCCCACGCCTTCGAAAGGCTTGCCCTGGTCCGCCTGCGCCGCCTGGCCGGCGACTCCGAGCTTGGCCGACAAGTCGAAAGACTGCGCGACGAAATCGTCTACTTCTCCAGTACGATCGATCTGTCCGAACTGCGAGAGCTCAGGCTGCGCCAGTTCCACGAGAAGAATCAGCCCGGCAAACTGAACGCCAAGTTCAGCCCCGGCGGCCTGGTCGATCTTGAATACGACGCCCAGATTCTGCAGGTGATGTACGGACGCGAAGAGCCCAAACTGCGAACCCCGCGCCTGCACCAGGCTCTGGAGGCGCTGACCGAGGCCGGGGTGATCAGCGACGACGAAGGCCGCCGCCTGACCAACGCCTACGACTTCCTGCGCCGTCTGATCAACGGCCTGCGCATGTTGCGCGGCTCGGCTCGCGACCTCTTTCTGCCCTCAGTCGAGTCTGACGAATTCACCCACCTGGCTCGACGCATGGGCTATCGACGCGGCGAAAAACTCAGCGCCGCCCAGCAACTGCGCCTTGATTTCGAAACCTGCACCGCCGCCGTCCGCGCCTTTGTCGAACGCCACTTCGGCCGCGATTCCCTGCCCGGCGCCAACCAGGGCAATATCGCCGACCTGATCCTCTCCGACAACGTCAACCATGAACTGGCCAGAGGCTTGCTTGAACAGGCCGGCTACCGCAACCCGCAGCGGGCGCTGGTCAACCTGCGGCGGCTGTGCCGCGATCCGGCCAGCCGCGAAACCTTCGCCCGCCTGGCCATTCTGGCCTGCGACCTGCTTCGCCACCAGCCCGATCCGGACATGGCCTTGAACAACTGGGAAAAATTCATGGTCGACCGTCGGGATTACACCGCATACTACCGCATGCTGCTTTCGCAGCCGATGCGTTTGGAGATGCTGCTCGCCATCTTTTCGGCCAGCCAGTTCCTGGCCGACACCCTGGTGCGGAATCCGCAATTCCTCGACTGGCTCACCCAACCCCGGATTCTGCACGACCTGCGCAGCCGCCACGAGATCGAGCAAGACCTCCGCCTGGCGGCCGCCCAGGCCGACGACTACAGCCAATGGCTCGACCGGCTGCGCATCCTGCGCCGCCGGGAGATCCTGCGTATCGGCGCCCGCGACATCTGCCTGCACCTGTCCACCGAAGACATCATCGGCGAGCTTTCCAACCTGGCCGAAGCGGTGGCCCAGGTCGCCTTCGAACAGGCTCGCGACCATCTCGCCAGGCAGACTCCGGAAACCGCCGGCGCCCCGCCCCTGGCCGACCGCCTGTGCATCCTGGCCTTCGGCAAGCTTGGCGGCGGCGAGCTGAACTACAGCTCGGACATCGACCTGCTGGCCATCTGCGAAGCCGCCACCTCCCCGCCCGGAAGAGAAGAAATGCGCTTCTGCGCCCGGCTCATGGAGATGACTTGCGCCGCCCTCGACCAGCACACCGGGGAAGGCTACGCATATCGGGTCGATCTGCGCCTGCGCCCCTATGGCAAGGCCGGCGAAATCGTTCACACCGGCGAAAGCCTGCTCGAATACTACCGTAAAACCGCGGCTCTCTGGGAAATTCAGGCTCTACTCAAACTGCGCCCGATCGTCGGCAACCTGAGCCTGGGCGAGAAGTTCCTGGCGCAAGTGAGACCGCTGCTCACCCGCCCGCGCGACCGACGGGAAATCGGCGGCGCCATCGAGCAAATGCGCAAGGCCGCGATCAAACAGGGAGAAGCCCGAATTATCCGGCACGGGGTCGATGTCAAGAACGGCCGCGGCGGCATCCGCGACATTGAATTTCTGGTGCAGGCTCGCCAGCTCGAACTGGCCGGAAGGCATCCGGAACTGATCGTCGGCCATACCCTGACCGCCCTGCGCCGACTGGCCGAACTGCAGGTTCTGTCCGCCGACACTGCCCGCCAACTCGAACAGGACTACCTGCTGCTCCGCCAGGTCGAGCACTGTCTGCAGATCTTTGAAGACCGACAGGTTCACACTCTGCCGGTCGACGACGACGAAGCCACCGCCCTCGCCCGCCGTCTGTTCGGCCCGAGTGCCGATCATCGGCAGCTTCGCCAAACCGTCCGCGAATGCGGCGAAAGGGTGCGCCAGGCATACCAGCAGACCATAACCCTGCCGAATTCATGAGCGGTTAAAGCGACAGCCCCTTCTATGCAATGCGCCTTCATCGCGTATTTCTATTTTAAACTTGGAACCGGGTCGATGCCCCGGCCTGATATGCCGCGCCCCTTTGGGGCAAAGAATCCCGAAAGAAACAAACTCCCCCCGCCTCTCCGAAACGAGAGGCGCAAGGGAGTCCGTGTGCCGGGTTGCCACCCGGCACTATCCGAGAATGGCCTGCAAGTCCTCTTTCGCGGTCGCGGCGATCGGGGCAATATTGAAGTTCTGCACCAGCACATCGAGAACCGCCGGAGTGACAAAGGCCGGCAGACTCGGCCCCAGCTTGATATTCCTGATGCCAAGATGCAGCAGGGTCAGCAGAATCGCCACCGCCTTCTGCTCGTACCAGGAAATAATCATCGACAGCGGCAGATCGTTGACTCCGCATTCGAAGGCGTCGGCCAGAGCGGTCGCGATGCGAATCGCCGAATAGGCGTCGTTGCACTGGCCAATGTCAAGCAGGCGCGGGATGCCGCCGATCTCGCCAAAGTCCAGCTTGTTGAAGCGGTACTTGCCGCAGGCCAGGGTCAGGATCACGCAGTCTTCGGGCACTTGTTGCGCGAAGTCCGAATAATAGTTCCGCCCCGGCTTGGCACCGTCGCAGCCGCCGATCAGGAAGAAGTGGCGGATCGCCCCCGCCTTGACCCCTTCGACCACCTTGTCGGCCACGCCAAGCACGGCATTGTGGGCGAAGCCGGTCAGAATCGTCCTGTCTTCGCCATCCTCGGCGAATCCCGGCGCCTGCACGGCGGCCTCGATCACCGGCGCGAAGTCCTTGTCCGGCCCGATATGCGCGACTTCCGGCCAGGCCACCAGGCCGGTGGTGAAGATCCGGTTCTTGTAGGAATCCCTGGGTTTCTGAATACAGTTGGTGGTCATCAGAATGGCGCCGGGAAAGGCGTCGAACTCCTGGCGCTGCTCCTGCCAGGCGCCCCCGTAGTTGCCGACCAGGTGCGGATACTTCTTCAGGCTGGGATAGCCGTGGGCGGGCAGCATCTCGCCGTGCGTATAGATATTGACGCCCGTGCCCTCGGTCTGCTGCAGGAGCAGTTCGAGATCGCGCAAGTCGTGGCCGGAAACCAGAATCGCCTTGCCCTTGACCGGATTGATCCGCACAGGTGTCGGCACCGGATGGCCGAAGGTGTCGGTATGAGCCTGGTCGAGCTGCTCCATCACCTTCAGGTTGTACTCGCCGCAAAGCAGAGCGCGAGCGGTCAGTTCGTTGACATCCTGCGGATTGCCGGCCAGGAAATCGAGAGCCTCATGGAAGAATCCATAGATCTCGTCGCTGTCATACCCCAGGACATGCCCGTGATCGGTATAGGCCGCCGCGCCCTTCAGTCCGTAGGTCAGCAATTCCTGCAATCCGGTCACGTCCTCGCCGTTCTGCAGGCGCCGCTGCTCGATCCCGATCTGCTCGGCCTGCGCCAGCAGGCCGGCGGTATCGGCGGCCGGAGTCCACCGGGCCGGACCTTCCGGTTCCTCCGGAGTCTGGCCGGCCGCGGCCGCCGCCTCGCGATAGACCGCTTTGGCCCGCTCCTTCATCTCGGCCAACCCTCTGACCACGCGCTCGACCCGGGCGGTGTCGAAATTGACGTTGGTGACGGCCGTGAACAAGCCCTCGACCACCGCCTGATCCACCTCCGGATCGCGAGTTCCGAGCAGCCGTGCCCGCTGCGCGTATTGCGCCACTGCCTTGGCCGCATAGACCGCCAAGTCCTGCATGGCGGCGGTGTCGGGCTGCTTGCCGCAAACTCCCACCACCGTGCAGCCACTGCAATTTGCCGTCTGCTCGCACTGATAGCAAAACATCTTTTCCATTTTTCCAACTCCTACTCTTGCGTTTTCTTTTCTCCGATGCCGTTTTACGGTCGGACGATTCCAGCATTGCCCGCGAAGATCCTGCCCTAAACCAAGACTTTGGGAGGCAGGCGCGGGCGCCGCATTGGCACTTTACAGACTGTGATCCTCCAGAATATCGCCGCGAAGCCCCACCTTCACCAGGCGCAAAGGCAATGCCTTGCCGGAGGCGGCCAGCGCCTCCTCGGCAATGCGGCGCATGCCGTGACAGCATGGAACCTCCATATAGGCCACGGCCAACCCGCGAACTGGATTGTCCCTGATGATCGCGGTCAACTTCTCGACATAGTCCCCGGTTCGCTGATCCAGCTTGGGACAGGCAACCACCAGTCGCCTTCCCCGCAGCAGGCGGTCGGCAAAGTCGCCCAGGGCATAGGCCACGCAATCGGCCGACACCAGGATTTCCGCGTCCTGCCAGTACGGCGCATTCTCCGGCACCAGCGAAAGCTGAATCGGCCACTGCCGCAAAGCCGAAGGCGCAGGCGGCTGCCCGGCGGCCTCTCTGCTCGCCTTGGAGGCCGTCGCGGCCGACTCCGGATCGTCGAACTGGATCATTCGCACTCCCGGACAACCGCCGCCGACCGCGGGCGGCTTTTCGCTTTTGGCGCCGGCGCGAATCCGCTGGCGCACCGCCGCCTCGTCGTACTCCTCGGCATCGCGTTCGACAATCCGAATCGCGTCCTGCGGGCATTCGCCAAGACAATCGCCCAAGCCGTCGCAATAGATATCGCCGACCAGGCGAGCCTTGCCGTCGACCAATTCGATCGCCCTCTCGTGACAGGCGTCGATGCACAAGCCGCAGCCGTTGCACTTGTCCTGGTCAATCTGTACAATCTTTCTTTTCATCTTTTCCGAACTCCATTTTTCTTTGTCTCTACCATCACTATATGACAAGCCTTCCGCCGATAGCGCTTCCGCCCCTGCCCTACTTTGCCACCACCCTGGCCAGGTCGGCCAAAGTGGTATTGGTGAAATAGTCCCGGGTCTTTTGATGAATTTCGTGCAGCAAGTCGCCCATCACGCACTCGCGCCCATTGCACTTGGGCTGGCCGATCAGGCATCCGGGCACGGTCAGAGATCCTTCGATCGCCTCGAACACCTGCAAGAATGTGATTTCAGAGGCTGCGCGCCCCAGCACGAATCCAGCCTTGGGGCCGCGCCGGGAAACCACGAT
>SLSR01000248.1 GCA_007130365.1 Lentisphaeria bacterium | reverse complement strand
GAAGACGCTAGAAAAGAAAATTCCGGTCAGCGACCGGCGTTGGCATGTAGAGGAAGACCACGTCGCGTACGGATCAGAAAGTGCGCTGTGCCCCTCTGGATGGCCTGAAACCCGAAACCTGTTGAATGTTAATGAAACAAGCTACCCACTCAAAGTGAGAAAGAACCACATTTATTCTTTCGTTTAATATTCATCATCATCTCTGACTGAATTCATCAATCCTAACCGAGCAATATAGGACCTCTTTAAATTAATTATCTTGGCAACAGTAAGATGCCCTGACCCCGCAACATGCTGTCTCATTCTTGCAGGAAGACCGCCCCCGGCGAATACATTTGAAGAAAAAATTCCGGCAAACGCTTGACGGCTGGTTCGGATGAGGCATATTAAGAATAGTGAATCACAATTCTAATCAACAAGGAGTGCGGTCATCCTGATGCGTGCAGCAAAGACCAATACCGGAGTCCGGCAGGAGCAGATCGCCGAAGCCGCCATGGAGATGATTGCCGAGGGAGGACTGACGGCCCTCTGCATCGCGGGCGTCGCAGAGCGAGTCGGCATCGTGCCCTCGGCGGTCTACCGGCATTACAAAGGAAAAGAGGCCGTTCTGGACGCGGTTCTGGAACTGCTGCGGGCGCGAATGCTGGCCAACGTGGCAGCCGTGCGTACCGAAATGCCCGACGCCCTGGAGCGCCTGCGGTCTCTTTTCTCGCGCCACATGGACATGCTGGTTGAGAATCCGGCGTTCCCCCACGTCGTGTTCGCCCACTTTTCACAGGCCGATAACGCGGAACGCTGGTCCAGTTTGCATGAGACGATGTGCGCCTACTTGCAGGAGATCGTCCGAATCGTCGAAGAGGGTCAGGCGAAAGGTGACATTCGCCCCGAGATTCCACCCCGGACAATCGCAGTAATGTTTGTCGGACTGGTTCTTCCCGGTGCCATGCTACACCGGCTTTCGGGCGGGGCGTTCGATGCAGTGGCGCATGTTAATGCCGCCTGGCCGATCTTCATGCGGGGATTGACAGCGGACTGACGAAATCGACACCGGGCGACGATGCGACGGACAGATGTCCGGCACCGACCCGCAACCCAAAGTATAGGAGATTTAAAAAATGAACAAGTCATTGAAACCCCAACTGACTCTTGCCATGGCCGCCCTGGTGGTCACTGCCGTCTTTCTGCCCTCCAATGCGCGGGCACACTGCGATGCGATCGACGGTCCGGTCGTCGCCGATGCGCGGGCGGCTCTCGCAGCCGGCGAGGCGACGCCGGTGCTGAAGTGGATTGCGCAGGAGGACGAGGCGACGGTCGAGCGCGTTTTCGAGCACGTTCTCAAGGTTCGCGGCACCGGCGAAGCCGCCCGCGATCTGGCGGACAGGTATTTTTTCGAGACCGTAGTTCGCTTGCACCGGGCTTTCGAAGGCGCCCCCTACACCGGCTTGAAACCGGCGGGCACCGACCCCGGCCCGGCCGTGCGGGCGGCGGACAGCGCCCTTGAACAAGGCTCGGTCGACGAACTCGTGGCGGCAGTCGTGCGCCACGTCGAAGAGGGCATTCGCCAGCGCTTCGCGGACGCGAATGCGGGCAAGGCCCACAAGGACCATAGCGTGGAAGCCGGGCGCCGCTACGTTGCCGCCTATGTCGAGTTCGTTCATTATGTGCTAAACCTGCACAATGCGGCGGCTGGTCACGGCGGGCACGCCGAAGGCGGTGTGGCGGACGACTCCGGACACGCCCACTAATAGGAGATACAGAGCATGGCAATTGCAATAGAGCCGACCACAACCGTCCGCGACCTGGTGCTGAAACACCCCGAAACCCGGCAGGCGCTTGAATCTCTCGGCATCGACTACTGCTGCGGGGGAGGCCGCAGTCTGGCGGAAGCCGCTGCTGCGGCCGGAATCGATTTGACAGCCGTCGCCAAGGCCGTGCAGCAGGCGGCGGACGATGCGAACCTTGCCTCGGACGCCCCGGAACGGGACTGGCGGCAGGCCAGCCTGACTGAACTGGCGAACCACATCGAGGGCACGCACCATGTCTTCATGAAGCAGGCCCTGCCCCGTCTAGACGACCTGTTCGCCAAGGTTCTGAGCGCGCATGGCGCCAGGCACGGCGACATGCTTGCCTCGCTCCGCACGACATTCCAATCGCTACGCTCCGAGATCGAGATGCACTTGCTGAAGGAGGAGCAGGTGTTGTTCCCCTATATTCGGCAGATGGAGGCCGAGATGGCACAGACCGGCCAAATCCCCCCGATGCACTGCGGAACCGTGGCAAACCCGATCCGGCAGATGGAAGCGGAACATGAGCGCGCGGGAGCGGCGCTGATGCAAATGCGCTCGGTCACGGACGACTACGCCCTGCCTGCGGACGCCTGCTCTACATTCAGCGCTCTTTTCGAGGGATTGGCCGAAATGGAAGCCGACCTGCACGAGCACATTCACCTTGAAAACAATATCCTCTTCCCGCGCGCGATGGCGCTGGAATCGCGAGAATAACCCATCTGTCCGCAGCTTCCTGGCGTTTGCTGGCGTCAGGTGTTCGCGGAAGTCAACCGTGCCATGTGCACACAAGCGAAAGGGAGTCCCTCATGCATGCACGAGAAATCCGCAAAGGCATCCACATCATCGCCTCGGTTCACTGGGAGCGGCGGCTGTTCGATTCGCTGATACCACTGCCGGACGGCACAAGCTACAACGCCTATCTCGTCCGGGGCTCGAAGGCAACGGCGCTGCTGGACAGCACGGACCCCGTACTGCGCAACGACCTGCTCGAAGCGCTTCAGGATGTCAGGCATGTCGAATATATCGTGTCGCAGCACTCGGAGCAGGATCACTCCGGGACAATCCCGGATTTGCTGGATCGCTACCCGGAAGCCAAGCTGCTGTGCAGCAAAAAGGCCGAAGACTTGCTGACCACCCATCTGGGGGTGGCGGCCGACCGCATCCAGGTTGTCGAGGACGGCGAGAGCATCTCCCTGGGCGGCAAGACGCTTCAGTTCGTTTACACGCCCTGGGTGCACTGGCCGGAAACCATGTGTACCTATGTGCCGGAAGACCGCTGCCTGTTCAGTTGCGACTTCTTCGGGTCGCATCTGGCGACCACCGACCTGTACGTAACCGACCAGGCCCGGGTTTACGAGGCGGCCAAACGCTACTATGCCGAAATCATGATGCCGTTCCGCGCCATCATTCAGAAGAACCTGGACAAGATCGCGGACTGCCCCTTCGATATCATCGCTCCCAGTCACGGGCCGGTCTATGACGATCCCGACTTCATCCTCGACGCCTACCGCGACTGGGTTTCGCCAAAGATGAAAAACGAAGTGGTTCTGCCCTACATCAGCATGCACGGCAGCACCGAACGCATGGTCAAGCATCTCATCGACGCGCTCGCTCGCGAAGGTGTCACGGTGCATGCCTTCGACCTGGCCGTGACCGACATCGGCAAGCTGGCCATCGCCCTGGTCGACGCCGCCACGCTGATTGTCGGCACCCCGACCGTGCATGTCGGACCGCATCCGGCGATCTACTATGCGGCGCACCTCGCCAACCTGCTGCGGCCCAAGCTCAAGTACGCCGCGATTGTCGGATCGTACGGCTGGAGCAGCAAGGCCATCGAACAGATCGCCGGGCTGATCCCGAACCTCAAGGTGGAGGTGCTCGGAACGGTGCTTCACAAAGGCGTACCCAACGCGGATATCTACGCAGAACTTGACGAGCTTGCGGCCGCCGTGGCGAAAGCGCACAATGACGACGAGAGCGTTCTCACGGGATAGCAAACGAAAGGAATGCAGAATGAAGGCGCGAGTGAACGACGAAACATGCATTGGCTGCGGGCTGTGCGCGGAGGCGTGCCCGGCAGTCTTCGAGATGAACGACGACGCTATCGCCGTGGTCAAGTTAAATTCCGTTCCAGCCGACGCCAGGCACGACTGCCGCAAAGCAGCGGAGAGCTGTCCCGTCGATGCAATCGAGATCATGGATTGAACACTGAACAACCTCGCCAAAGGAGCATAATCCAATGAAAACAGTCAATGCCAAGACCGCGCCGCAGATCAAGAACCCACACCAGGTGAAGGTGAGCCAGCTCTACGACACCGAGCATGCCGCAGTGATGCATATTACGCTGGAACCGGGCGAGTCGCTCAAACTCCACATAACCCCGGTGGATGTCTTCTTCTACGTGCTTGAAGGAACCGGTATCGTCGAGATTGGGGACGAAAAGGAGGAAGTCGGGCCGGATACTCTCATCGACAGCCCCGCCCGCATCCGTCATTGCTGGTACAATGAAAGCAGTGAGGTTCTGCGCATACTGGTGTCAAAAATCCCCCGACCAACCGAAAAGACGCAACTGCTATGATCAAACAAGTTCTGCGCATTCTCCGAAAATGCTCCCGGACGGCCCTACGCCTGCTGCCGGTTGCGGTCGCCGCGGCTATTGTCATTGTCCTGGTGCGGACCCGGTCCGGGCCGGTCAAAAAGGTTGCCGGTGAATTTGTCAGGCCCATGCGCGTGATCGAGGCGCCGGTCGTCGCGTTCAGGCCGCGAGCGAAGGGCTACGGACTCGCCGAACCGCCACGCGTCTGGCAGGCGATGGCGGAAGTCAAGGGAACCGTGGTTTCGATCCATCCCCGGCTGGATTCCGGAGCCTTGATTGACGAAGGCATGGTGCTGCTGAGAATCGACCCGACGGAGTACGAGCTGGCAGTGGCGCAACGCAAAGCGAGCATTGCGGAAACGCAAGCCAGACTGGATGAATTGGCGGAGGAGGAGCGCAGCAAAAAGGCATCGCTTGAGATCGAGAAGCGGTCCCTGGTGTTTGCCCGCCAATCCCTGGAGCGATTGCAAACCCTCCTTCAAGAGGGCGCAGTCGCGCCCGATGCCGTGGACCGCGAAGAGCGCGGGGCTCTGCAGCAGGAACAGGCGGTCCAGCAACTTGAAAATGCGATTGCCCAAATTCCCGCCCGCCGTGAGGCTCTCACGGCGGCGCTGGCCGTGCATGAGGCCAATCTGAAGCAGGCTGAACTTGACCTGGCCAAAACGGTGATTCGCGCCCCCTTCGATTGCCGCCTTGGGGACGTAAGGATAAAGGCGGGACAGGTGGTCAGTGCCAATCAGCAGTTGTTCGAAGCACACGGCACCAACGCCGTGGAGATCGAGGCGCAGTTCCGTCCGGAACAGTTGCGCAATCTGCTGCCGGTCGAGAAGCGTCGGCAGTTCGAGCCGGGCATCACCATGGAAAGACTGCGGCAGATATTCGAACTGACCGTGACCATCCGGCTGCGCAGCGGCGATTGGGAGGCGACCTGGCCCGCCCGATTCGACCGAATCCGCGAATCCGTCGATCCCCGGACCCGCGCCATCAGCGTCGTCGCCGTGGTCGATGATCCGTACGGACAGGTTGTTCCCGGTGTCCGTCCGGCGCTGGTCCGGGGCATGTACTGCGAAATGGAACTGCAGGCGCCGCCCCGCCCTCGGACTGTGGTGCTGCCGCGCAGTGCGGTGCGGAACGGAAATATCTATATTGTTGACAATGAGGGAAGGTTGCGCAGTCGGGCTGTTCACATCGCCTTTGTCCAGGACGACTTGCTGGTTCTTAAGTCGGGATTGGAGGGTGGGGAAACCGTCATTGTTTCCGATCCTGCGCCTGCCATCGAAGGGATGAAGGTGGAGGCCGTTGCCGACACGGATCTGCGTGCGAGGCTGGTCGCGCAGGCCGAGGGACGGGAGGCAACCCGATGATCCGCTTTTTCGCCGGGCATCCTACCGCCGCCAACCTGCTGATGGCGCTGTTCATGATCGTCGGGCTGTTTTCATTGCCGCGGATTCTCCGCGAGACCATGCCCGACTTCGCGCCGAGCGAGGTGGAAATCCGGATTCTCTATCCCGGCGCTACCGCCGAAGAGGTCGAGGAAACGGTGGCGCAACGCGTCGAGGACGCCATCGACGATGTCAATTACGTTCGCGAAATCCGGGCCGATTCTCGCGAGGGACTTTCCATCACCATCGTCCAGATGAGCGAGGATGGCGATTTTCAGACATTCTTCAACGATATCCAGCGCGGCGTTGACGCCATTGACGATTTTCCCGATAATGTCGAGAAGCCGGTTGTCGCCGAGCTCGGTCGTACGGACCTGGTGATGAGAGTGCTCGTTTCAGGGCCGTTGAATGTATCTGATTTGAAGGTCTATAGCGATAACCTCAAGGACCGGATGCAGGAATCCGGACTGTCCTTGATCGATGTCGAGGGGTTCTCCGAACGTCAACTGCGGGTATCCCTGTCCGAACCCGAACTGCGGCGCACCGGACTGACGGCGCCGATGGTGGCCGAGGCCATTGCCGCACAAAGCCGGGATCTGCCGCTGGGAACCATCGAAACCCGGGAGCAGGACATTCTGCTGCGTTTCGATGACCAGCGCCGCACCCCCGAAGAACTTGAAAAACTGGTGCTGTGGGCCGGCCCCGCGGGCGCTGCAATCCGCCTGGGTGAGATTGCGACTGTAGAGGATTTGTTCGAGCGCGCCGAGCAGAAGATCATGATGAACGGAAACCGCTGCGCACTGCTGAACATCCGCAAGACGAAGGCCGAAGACACCATCCGGGTGGCGCAACACGCCAGGGCCTTCATTGAAGACGAGCGCTTGCGACATCCACAAATGACTTTCACCGTCAGCCAGGACGAGTCGCTGATTCTGGCCGACCGACTGAACATGCTCATTTCCAACGGCGTGCAGGGATTGATTCTGGTTTTCCTGGTGATGTGGGTGTTCTTCAACATCCGCGTTTCCTTCTGGGTGACCATGGGGCTGCCGGTCTCGTTCCTGGGCGCTTTTCTGATTGCGCCGCACCTTGGATTGAGCATCAACATGTTCACCATGGTCGGGCTCTTGCTGGCGCTCGGTCTGCTCATGGACGACGCCATCGTCATTGCGGAGAACATTGCGGCGCACCGCCAGCAGGGAAAGGGATCCCTTCAAGCTGCGATTGACGGTACGAAAGAGGTCGCTGCCGGTGTACTGTCGTCGTTCATCACCACGGTGTGCGTGCTGGGGCCGCTGGCTTTTATCGGCGGTCAGATCGGGCGGGTTCTGCGAGTGGTACCGATGATCCTGCTGCTGGTGCTGGCGGTGAGCCTGATCGAGGCTTTTGCCATTCTGCCCGCTCATCTGAATCACGCCATGCACCATTTCGACCCGCGCAAGGCCGGAAGCATGAGACGCCGTTTCGACGGTTTCATCGAGTGGCTTCGCCAGAACCTCGCCGGGAACGTCGTCGCTGTCCTGCTCCGTCACCGCTACTTGGTTTTCAGCGTGATCCTGGCGCTGTTCATCCTCTCGGTCGGGATGCTGGCCTCGGGAAGGATCAAGGTGCAGGGCTTCCCGGAGCTGGAAGGCGACGTGGTTGTGGCGCGTTTGCTCATGCCCCAGGGGACGCCGCTGGCGCGGACGGAACAGACCGTGAGTCACATTCTTGACGCCCTTGCGCGCACGAATGCGAAGTTCGCGCCCGAGCAGCCGGGGAAGGGAGACCTGGTCGAGAATGCTCACGTCCAGTTCAGCCACAACACCGAGGCGTTCGAAAGCGGCCCGCACGTCGCCACCATCACCGTCGATCTGCGCAGTGCCGAGGAG
>SLSR01000264.1 GCA_007130365.1 Lentisphaeria bacterium | reverse complement strand
AAAGCATCAGATACCGGCCGGATATCAGAAATAGCGCAGCGGCTTTGGAGATCGAAGCCTCAGGCGGGAGGTGAAGCCATGATGCGGCATCCGCCGTCAAGTATTTTCACATATTGCATGGAAAATGCTGATTTGTTATGTAACAATCAGTATTTTTTCGTATAAATATGTATATAGCATCTTGCTTACTTCAAGCATGTTGCCAATATGAAAAATTGTCTATGGAAGCGGTTGGACCAGAACGCCCCTTCGCGCCGCCGATGCAGGTTGTAGTGCTGACCCATTTCGCCGTGGATGTAATGCAGCGCTTCGGAAACCTGGGGGCGGCTCCGGTCGCCATTGGCAACCAGAATGTGGATGTGATTCGAGGTAACGACATAGGCCAGAATCGAGATGTTGAAACGTCGGATAGCCTCGAAGAGATACTACCGATACATGTCGCGGTACTTGGCGAACCTGAAGAGGAACCGGCGCTCGTGGCAGCGGTGGGTTGTGTGGCAGCAGGCATGGTTGTCCCAGTTCCGTCTTCGTCCCGGCATGATGAAAAGCCTCAAAATCTTAAAATTGTTTTCTCGCCTTCAGATTTTCGCTGTGGGCTGGGTTAAGGCCTTTTTTGAAATTCGCAATATTTTTTATGTCAATATTTTATGAATTTGAAAATAGTACCTGACCCCGATTTACCATGCTGGGCTGGCCCCAAGCCGAAGGGAGTCCGGAACCAGTGTCCGGGGGGGAACCCGCATTACCAGGCGAGGACCGGGGGTGCTCAGGCAGAATCTGTATATGGCCTCGATCACTGCCGGCAGGAAGGTCGACGGAATGGCGCAGATCAGAAAACGAATGATCGAAAAGGGAAAGTCCCCGATGGCCGCAAGGTGCGCAGTCATGAGAAAACTGCTGATCCTTATGAGAGCAGTCGTGGTCAACAACACTGAATTCAAGGCAGGCTATAGCCATTTTGGGAAAACAAAAATATTTCATGAAACGGCTTGACAAAGACACACCATCTTCTGTTCAAATCCCTTGTTCCCCGCAGGTCGGTTGCCCGAACCGACCATTCGGACCGGACGGATTCCGGCTCTACGTTTTTCGCGGATTCTTGCGTAACCTGCGGTTGTAAAGAATTCGCGGCGCTTGCGCAGATTGATTTCATGCCATAGTCTGGTAAATTTGATAATTCGTCTCCATTCACGGCTGAAAATATTTTTTGCCGTCAGCTCCTTTTAGCCCAAATGGCAGGCACGAAGCGCCTGCCGCCCGATCCGAACAGAAGAGGAACGCAAGTTCTCCATGAGAATCCTCCACACCTCCGACTGGCACCTCGGCAGATCCCTCTACGGCCGGAAGCGCCATGAGGAGTTTTCAGCGTTTCTGGATTGGCTGGCGCAGACCATTGAAGACAAAAAGATCGAAGCCCTGCTGGTGGCGGGTGATGTTTTTGACACCAGCGCTCCGAGCAATCACGCCCAGGAACTGTACTACCGTTTCCTGTGCCGGGTGGCCGCCTCATCCTGTCGGCATGTTGTCGTGGTCGCCGGCAACCACGCTTCACCATCCTTTCTCAATGCTCCCAAGGAGCTGCTCAAAGCCCTAGATGTCCACGTGGTCGGCAGTAGCACGGAATCCCCGCAAGACGAGGTGCTGGTGCTCCGCAACGAGCAGGACGCTCCGGAATTGATTGTCTGCGCCGTGCCCTATCTCCGCGACAGGGATATCCGCGTGGCGGAAGCGGGTGAGCGCGTCGAGGACAAGGAGCGGAAATTGATTGACGGCATCCGCACTCATTACGCCGCCGTCGCCGCCCTGGCCGAACAGAAGCGCGAGGAACTCGGGGCCGATATTCCCATCGTCGCCATGGGGCACCTGTTCACCGCCGGCGGAAAGACCGTCGACGGCGATGGCGTGCGCGAACTCTATGTCGGCTCCCTGGCCCATGTGACGGCCGGGGTTTTCCCCGCGAGCCTTGACTACCTGGCGCTTGGCCACCTCCACGTGCCGCAAAAGGTGAACGGCTCCGAAACCATGCGGTACAGCGGCTCTCCGTTGCCCATGGGGTTCGGAGAGGCAAAGCAGCGGAAGAGCGCAGTGATTGTGGATTTTGGCCTGACGGCTGCCGATTGGCGAAGCCGCGAACGCGGCCTGGCGCCAGACTCGATCAAAAAACCGCAGGCGAAAATCGAGACCGTCCCGGTGCCGATGTTTCAGGAGCTTGCGCGGATCAAGGGAGACTGGAACGACATTTCAAACCGCATCCTTGAATTGTCGGCAGCGGACTCCCCGGCCTGGCTCGAGGTCGTCTACGAGGGCGACGAGATCATCGGCGACCTGCGCGAGCGCCTGGAGTCTGCGATTTCCACCACCCGCATGGAAATCCTCCGGATCAAGAACAACCGCCTCGTCGACCGCGTACTGGGGCAAGTCCATGCGGAGGAAACGCTCGACGACCTGAATGTGAAGGAGGTGTTCGAGCGCTGCCTCGCGGCTCACGAGGTGGCTGAAGAGCAGCGGCCGGAGCTGCGGCAAATGTATGCGGAAACAATCCAGGACTTAATCGAAAAGCAAAGGGAAGATGGAACCACGAGTTGACATGGACAAAGGCGAATCGTCATCAGCGGACAGTTGTCATGGGATCCCTTTGTCTGCATTCGTGGTTCTTCGTGGTTCTCGATCATGAAAATTCTCAATCTTCGCTTCAAGAACCTGAACTCCCTGGTCGGCGAATGGCAGATCGACCTGACCCACCCGGCCTTCGCGTCCGACGGCATCTTCGCCATCACCGGCCCCACCGGCGCGGGGAAGACCACGATTCTCGATGCCGTCTGCCTTGCCCTTTACGGGCGGACGCCGCGCCTGAACAAGGTCACCAAAAGCGGCAACGAAATCATGTCCCGCCAGACCGGCGATTGCTTTGCCGAGGCAACCTTCGAGACCCAGGCCGGGCGCTACCGGTGCCACTGGAGCCAGCACCGGGCACGCAAGAAGCCGAACGGCGAACTCCAGGCTCCGAAACACGAGATTGCCAATGCCGATTCCGGCGAGATTTTCGAATCCAAGATCAGAGGCGTGGCCGGTCGGATCGAGTTGGCTACCGGCATGGATTTCGACCGCTTCACCCGCTCCATGCTGCTGGCCCAGGGCGGCTTCGCCGCGTTCCTCCAGGCGGCGCCGGATGATCGGGCTCCGATCCTGGAGCAGATCACGGGCACGGAAATCTACAGCCGGATCTCCATCCATGTCCACGAGCGTCAGCGCGAGGAAAGGGAAAGGCTGAACCTGCTCCTGGCGGAAGCGGCCGCCATCGCCATGCTTGAGCCGGAGCAGGAACAGGCGATCGGACAGGCGCTCGAGAAAAAGCAGAAGGAGGAGGAAGGCCTTGCCGCCAAGTCCGCCGGTCTCGGCAAGGCCATTGCCTGGCTCACCGCCATCGACGGACTGCAAAAGGAAATCGGCAACCTGGCCGACGAGGCGGGCAAGCTGCAAATCGACATCGCGGCCTTCAAGCCGGATCGCGAAAAGCTCAGCCGGGCCTTGACCGCGGCCGCACTGGACGGCGCCTGCGCAACGCTCACCGCCACCCGCAAACAGCAGGCGGATGACAGAGCAGGCTTGACAGCTGAGGAAGAGGCTCTTCCCGGCCAGGAAGCCTCGGCCGGGAAACAGGCCGAGGCTCTGAAGGCGGCCGAGCAACAAACCGCTCGGGTCAAGCAAGAGCTGAAGGCGGCCGCGCCTGTTTGGCAGAAGGTTCGCTCCCTCGACCAGCGACTTGCCGACCAGAAAAAGGCGGTTGCCGAAGTTGCCGCGGGCTGCCGGAAGAATGCGGCAAAGATTGAGCAAGACAAGAAAGCCCGGCTTGAAGAGCTGGAAAAGCGCGCCAGAGCAGAAGAGACCCTGAAGCTTGTCGCCGACTACCTTGGGAAGCATGCCCGTGACGAATGGCTGATCAGCGGCCTGGCCGGGATTGAGGAACAGTTGGGCGGCCTGCTCTCCCGGCAAGAGGAAATCGTCAGAAAAGAAACCGACCGCGACAGCGCCGCGGATGGCTTGAACAAGGCGGCAAAGTCACTCGACGCCCGCCGGAAGCGGTCAGCCATTCGGAAGCAGAAGCTGGAGGACGCCTCAAAACAACTTCGCCGGGGCAGGGATGCATTGAGCCGTCTGCTGGGAGACCGCCGATTGCGGGAATACCGCGCCGAGAAGGAAGCCCTGCTGCGTGAAATGGCCTTCCTGACGAAAATTGCGGAGCTTGAAGCCTACCGGGGAAGGCTCGAGGACGGCAAGCCCTGCCCGCTCTGCGGCGCGACCGAACACCCCTTCGCGGCCGGGAATGTCCCTGTCCCCGATCAGACCGAACGGAGGATCGTGGCTCTGACCAAGGTGATCGACCAAGCCGAGAATCAGGAAGCCGCCATCGGCAAACTCGAGGAAGCGGAAAGACTGGCCGGCACAAACCTGGCTGCGGCCGACCGGCTGGAGTCGGCCGCGGACAGTGAAAGGAAGGCTGCCGAGAAAGCGCTGGCCGAGGCGGAAGAAAGCCTCGCGAACCTTCGCCTCGACTTTGACGGCCTGAAAGACCGCATGGCCGGCAAGCTTAAACCGCTGGGCTATGTGTTGGACTGTGCCGACCCCAAATCCACAATCGCCAAGCTAAGGTCAAAGATGCGAATGTGGCAGGCCCAGGTCAAGAAAAAGGAGGAAGTCGAGAAACAGATTGCCAATCTCGACAGCGAGGCCAAGCGGCTGGATGCGGTTGTCGAAACCCAAAGCGCCGTCCTGACCGAAAAGCTGGAGCACCTGGAGGCTCTGAAAGGGCAACTCGCCACCGGGAGCGAAGAGCGTCAGGCACTGTACGGCGACAAGAAGCCCGACGACGAGGAGCGCCGTCTGCAGCAGGCGGTTGCCGATGCCGAAGACGCCGAAAGGCAGGCTCGGGAGCGATACGCTGAACTCCGGCAAACATGGCATACCGCGAAGGCCAGGGTCGAATCCCTGAAGAAACGCATCGGCCAGCGAGTGCCGGAGCTGAAAGGGCTGGAAAGGGAATTCTCCAACGCGCTGGCCTCCGCGGACTTCGCCAACGAAGAACAGTTCCTGGCGGCCATCCTGCCCTCTGCACGGAGAGCCGAGCTGGCGGCCGCGGCCAGACATCTGGACGAGCGGCAAACCGACCTGAAAGCCCGGCGCACGGATCGGGAGACGCGACTGGCCGCGGAAACCGCCCGCAAGGTCACCGACAAGTCTCTGGAAGAACTCGAACCCCGGTTCAGACAATGCGAAGAGTCCCTGAAAGAGCTGCGCGACACCATGGCCGGGCTCAAGCACAAGCTAAGCGAAAATGCCGCCGCCAAGGAGCGGATAAAGGAGAAGCACGCGACGATCGAAGCCCGAAGAGAAGAGTGCCGCAGATGGGAAAGCCTGCATGAACTGATCGGCTCCGCGGACGGCAGGAAGTACCGCAATTTCGCCCAGGGGCTGACCTTCGAGATAATGATTGGCCACGCCAACCGGCAACTGCAAAAAATGACCGACCGCTACCTGCTGATTCGCGATCACGCCCAGCCGCTGGAACTCAACGTGATCGACAACTTCCAGGCCGGAGAGATCCGGTCGACAAAGAACCTTTCCGGCGGCGAGAGCTTTATCGTCAGCCTGGCGCTGGCGCTGGGATTGTCGCATATGGCCAGCAAGAATGTTCGGGTGGACTCGCTGTTCCTGGACGAAGGCTTCGGCACGCTGGACGAGGAAGCCCTCGACACCGCCCTGGAAACCCTCGCGGGCTTGCAGCGGGACGGCAAGCTGATCGGGATCATCTCCCATGTGTCCGCACTCAAGGAAAGAATCGGCACCCAGATAAACATAAGCCCGGTCTCCGGCGGCCGCAGCGCCATTGCCGGCCCGGGCTGCCGCAAGTTAATAGCCACAAAAACCGCAGATCACGCAGATTTACACAGATAAAATACTGGGTCATCGCGAAGCGATTGAGGAGGGTTTGTGAATTGCTTCCGAAACAATCCGCAAACCATTCTTCCGCCTTCCCTTCGCGTCCTTCGGCCGCATAATCCAACCCGCCAACCCCGGGCATATGGTTCGTCAAATTGAGGTGCCCCTTCAGGGCACAATTCCTTTCCCTGATCCTCACCCAGGGTTGCGCTGTCGCTTAACCCTGGGCTACGATGATTATGCCCCTTCAGGGCAACAAGCTCCCGAAGCGATGGCACCGGTTCCAGCCGCACATCATATCGAGCACAATCGAACTTTTGGGGAATAAACCTCCCGGAGGGATGACGCCGGCGGGAGAATTAAACCAGGCCAGCGGGAGAGCTTAATCCCCCCGCCCCGGATTAGTGTGAATTAGTGTAGATTAGCCTGCCTGATCCACTTAGCCATAGACCTGATTCCGCATAGATGTGGCCAGGTTGCAAGTGGTCAGGTGGTTGAAAAATGCCGCCCACGCAGGTCGGTTGCCCGAACCGACCATTCGGGCCGGACGGATTCCGATCCTGCGGTTTTCTTGCTTGCCTTCTGTTCAAAACAACGCATGGCCGAAGCCGCATTAATCAATCGGGCTGGCGCGAAGCCGGCTCAATCAATGAACTCCGCGATCTTGCGACTCAGGTCGAGCTGATGCAGCGGGGTCGGTTCGAGCCAGGTGGCGGCCCAGGCCGCCGGATGATTCGCGTCGACCGCGCCATGACTGCCCCCGACTCGGGCGGGATCGCGGCCGATTGACAGCGGCGGCCAGCCCAGGAACAGTTCGCACGGGTCAAAGCCGGGCTTGTTGTGGATGTCGACATGGCTCGCGTAGTCCGGCCCCTTCTCGCGGCCGTCCCACCAGGGATAGGCGAACCAGTGGCCGGCGGCCGCGACCAGGACAAGGTCGCCCGCCCGCGAATGATCGATGCCGGCGGCCGCCTTGCCCGGGCCGTCGAGCACCGCGGCCACCCCTCCGGTCTTCCGCATCAGCTCGGCCACCTCGGAGGCCATGGCCGGATCTTTCAGATAAAGATGGGCGATCTCATGGTCGACCAGCGCCAGAACCGGACTGCCATAGAGATCCGGGTACAGCATGCCGGCCACCGGGCGGCAGTGCATCAGGCCGTGCTCGCGCAGGATTCGGTTGGGAAAGACCGGAGTCTGCACGGAGCGAATGGCGTAGTCGCCGAAAACCAGAGTTTCGTAGCCGGCGCGGGCGGCGGCTTCAAGCAGTCTGGCAAGTTGCCCGCCGACTGCCCGCCAGGCTTTGCCGATCCGCGGATCGGCGGGTCCATGGCGCAGCAGGTCGTAGTCGAGTCCGGAGAGATAGGTGAACAACAGTTGCGGCGCGTTGTCCATGCCCATCACTTCGGCGGTGGCGGCGGCCGACCAGGCGGATGATTTCACCGAGGCGAAGGGGCCCCAGTAGTGCATCAGATTGAAGCGCCGGCCGATCCGTCGGCACAGTTCACCATAGAGACCGCCCGGCTGGCTGTAGCAATCCTGGATCATGCCGCCGTGATGCTTGTGGATGGGGGCGGGGGAGAGCACCAGATCGACTTCGTCGCCAAGGCTCTGCTGCCAGAACAGCAGGCCGACGGTGCCGCCGGACTCCCGAAACTTTCGCCAAATGCGGCGGCCTTCGACCAACTCGGCCGACTGCTCCCAGAACAGCGGCTTGCGCAGGACGCGGTCGAAATAGCCGTTACCCGGCATGCCGTGGCGCGAGCTGTCCAGGCCGGTGCGCAAGGCCGCCTGCACGGCGCAGGTGACCGCCGGAAACACCGGGGTCAGCGGCGCGAACTCCAGCCTGCGGTCCGGCGAACCATGATTTTGCACCAGGTCGTAGCCGAGCGCCGCCGTTTGAATCACCAGGAGTTTTCTGTCAGCTGCCATAGAACCTTTTCCCGACCAGTGCGCTGGCCGGCCAGACCGCCAGCAGCAGGATTGCCGCAACCAGATGGCCGAGCCCGGGCGAGCCGGCGCAAAAGGCGGCCTGCAAGCCGATCAGACCGCGAATCCAGCGCCCGATCTGGCCCGGCCGGCCGACGGCCAGCCGGCCGGCGGCGCGGCCGATCATGGCATGTGCCGCCGTCGCCGCCATGGCAATCGTCGCCGCCGGCCAGGCCTGCGCCCGCAGCAAGAGCCCGACGGCTACCGCGCTCGCGGTCGCGGGCAGCCAGCGAATGCGGCCGACCGGCCGATCGTCGACCTCCCAAAACGCAATATAGGTTACGGCCGCAATGTAGCCGCCAACTACCAGGGACGGCGGCAGTACCGCAAGCCGGACGGCCGCCGAAAATCCGACCAGCGAAGCCCCGAGCCAGACATTGAGGGCGCGGCAAAGCCCCATGGCAAGCGCGCCGGCCAGGCGATGCCTTTTGGCCGCGAAATTGTAGACCCCCACCATGGCCAGCAGCAGAGCGCCCGCGGCCAGAGTGCGGACTCCGCACAGCCAGGCCAGACCGAGACCGCCGAACGCGGCGGCAAGCGCGGCGACGACCGCCGCCGCGACCGGGACGCGCCCCGCGGGCAACGGCCGTTGCGGCCGCTCGATCCGGTCGATCTCCAGATCGGCGAGGTCGTTGAGCAGCAGCCCGCAGGCGTAAAGGGCCAGGGATGCGAAGATCGCATAGAACAGACGGCGGTCGGGCGCCCCCCCGACAGCAGCCGTCGCGAGCAGGACGCCCGCCGCCACATCGCCGGGAACCGTGAACAGGTTGGGCGGGCGCAACAAGCGCGCCCAGCCAGCCAGCGCTCCACCACCCCCCGCCCTGTCCGGCTCCAGGCTCAACGCTGGAACTCCCGCGGATCGACCGGCCGCAAGTCAAGCTCGGGACGCCAGTTCGGGGAAGCCGAATAGAAAGCGTCGGCATTGGTTCGGACAATGCGCTCGATGGTAGTCGGCGGGTGCCGATCCTGCCGCATCTGCTCGACCACCTTGATCAGGCTGAGCGGATCGGACACTCCCCAGTCGGCCGAGCCATTGACAATCATGCGCTCGTCGCCATATTCCCGAATCATCCTCGAAACCCGGGCGGGAGTCAGCTTGGAGATCGGATAGACGGTCATTCCACAGTAGCAGCCGGAATCGCGGCAGACCCGGATGGTCTCTTCAGTATTATGATCGAGAACCACCCGGTCCCGGTTCAGGTCAAGCTCCTTGACCAGCTCGACCAGCCGGAGCGCCCCGCGCAATTTGTCGACATGCGGCAGATGGACAATGATCGGCAGTTGCCGGTCGCGGGCAATCTCGAGCTGGCGCAGCAGCGCGTATTCCTCGCTGGCGGTCTGATTGTTCAATCCGACTTCGCCGAGCGCGACGCAGCGGGGATGGTCGAGGTAGGGAGCCAGGCCGTCGATCACTTCGTCGGCCAGCCCGCGATCCTCGGTTTCCTTCGGGTTGAGCGCGACCGCCGCGAAATGGTCGATGCCGAAGCGGCGCGCCCGCACCGTCTCGAATTCCAGGATCAGGCGGAAATAGTCGAAGAAAGTGCCGGCATGACGGCGGTCGCTGCCGAGCCAGAAGGATGGTTCGACACAGGCCCGGATACCCGCCCCGTACATGGCCTGGTAGTCGTCGGTGGTGCGGGAGTACATGTGAATGTGCGGCTCGATGATCTGAACCATGGGGCTGCCTTCATATATCTCTGGATTATTTTGAATAGACGGCTTTCTGCTCGAACAAGAAAGACATTTGCACGGCTGCGGATCCGCTGCCATAAAGCTTGCCCTGATCCCGGTCTGCAAGATATTCCTTGATTCTGTTCGCCACAAATTCGGCCAGCTTAACCGGAACCGCATTGCCTATAATCTGTTCGACTTCGCTTTTAGGCCCCGATGTGTCGAATTCGGGGGGGAAAGTTTGAATCAGGCTTCTCTCCCTGGTAGTCAAAGGTCTGATCTTCGGAGATATCGGAACCGGGTCGCCCGGATGTCCAGTATATCCGGCAGGCACGGGACGGTTGACCCCCCGAACCGTGGGGCTGGGTTCGTCTATGCTGAACACGCCTCGGCGCGCATAGCTTCGCGGGTGACGATAGTAGTATTCCACCCCCAGGCTGTCGCCAAGGTAGTCGCGCACAGTCATTGGCTTAATTCTTTGCGCTTTGATGATATAGGGAATAAGTTGGTGGTCTTTCCCCGCAAGATCCCCGAACAGAAACAGCCGCTTTCTTCTTTGCGGCACCCCGCACAGGCAGGCGTCGAGCACGGCTGCTGTCATCCCATATCCCGCTTCATGGAGAATGTTGCGGGCTTCGGCGAATGCCTTGCTGTTTTTGGCGCGCTCCACATTTTCCATCAAAAAAATGGCTGGCTTAATGGCCGCGACAATCTTTGCGAAAGCCACCGTCAGGCTGGCTCTCTGGCATTCCAAACGCTTGCCTGCGGATGAGAAATCCTGGCAGGGCGGCCCGCCGACAATCATGGACGGTTGCTGGCTTCGCAAGACATCGACAGCCGAATCCGCGCCCAAGTCAAGCGCGCATATGGGGTGTTCCCTTATGTTTTTTCGATAGAACTCGATTGCCGCCGGCCAGTTGTCGTAGGCGGCAACAACCTTAAACCCGGCATTCCGAAAACCGAGGCTCAAACCGCCGCCGCCAGCGAACAGGTCGACTACACGCTGATCATTATCGTTCATTGGCTTTTGAAAAGTTCGATTGAATAAAAAATAATGGCATCGAATCTTCGCTCTGGGCTGAGATGCCTTTGCCCCCCGCCCATAATTATGTTTTTGATTTCTTGCTTAAGAACAACCGGCCTTTCGAGCCGGGCACAACGCATATACTTGTTGGTCTTATTTCCGGAAATTGAAAACTCTTTGTCGTTGAGTGTGCCATAGGTCATGCCATCATATATGGGTCCCTGATACACTCGGCCGCGAGTGGACGCTTCGTAAAGAAATCGAGCAAGCCTGATCGCCGAGCGCTGCGGACGCGTAATGCGCTGGTTGTTTTCATTGGCCGAGTCCATAATTAAACGAGCCAGAGAAAAATCACTCCACACGAAAATATCAAGGCAATTATCGGCCAGCCTTGGAGAGCGTCCCATCGTTTTCCAAACAGGCTGCATCAACAACGGCTTCTGCAGGCCATGGAAACTGTCAAGAAACAAGCGAAGAGCCTCCATTAACTCGGGAATTTCCCCGTGAATCTCCGCAGAATTGTCCCAACTGCGGACTTTATGGCAAACCGGCTCGAAAATCATGCGAATGTCATCCATCCGCTTCTTGCATGAATCAACCATTGAGAGAGCCATATAGCGGGTCGTTGGATTGCGAACCACCAACTCGCATCCATACTCGCTTTCCTTTTTGTCGAATGTGGCGCTGTCGGGCAGTGTGGTCAGCTTGATTTCCAAGGGACGGAATGAATTTTGTTCACAAGCTGACATGGTCACCAAATCAATTGCCTTCAGCGAATCATGAACTAGGCTAGAGTATGGATCAAAACGGGATTCGAAGGCAAAGAAAATACTCTGGTTTGGCATGTCGGTTGCAAACAGATCACTGCCCGAAAGCTCCGAAATGGAAGTGTCGCCACTGCCGTCGTCGACAATATAGACAAAAGGAATTTGCCGATCCCGCATATAGCAGGCCAGAGAAACCGGGAATGACGAGTTGAACTGATTCTTGCCCCAGTAATAGGGGTCGGCAAAATTTCGGTTCGATTTATAAATTCCGTAGAGCGAGGCGGTCATGCGCTGTTTGTCCATTGGTTTGAGACGCTCGATTGGCAGAACTGCACTATAGCCAGCGGCCGCCGGAAATGCAATCCCGGACACGATTGACGTTTCCATACTTTTGTCGAATGTCTTGTTCGCACATTTTGTCTTTGTCGGGGGGCAATTAAGCACGGCGACGAAGGGTGCAGGTTTTGGTGCGGGCTGGAAGCCCGCCAATGATCCTGTTCACCCCGTACCTGGGGTCGCGCTTCGCTTGACCCCAGGCTTCTGGATTGGATCACCCCGTTGGGGTGGGGATTCGGGGCAGCGCCCCGGTACAATTCGCAAGCCCAGGGGCAACCGAAGGGCGACCCTGGGTCAATCGAAAATCAAATTCGGCGGACTGTAAGGAACGCACCCAAAATGACGGCAAACATCAGGTTTATAGCACCTTGCTGTTGTCAAGTCGCTTTTCTCTCATTCCAGCTTTGGCTGACGCATTATCTGACGAATTGCGCCGCCGTTTGCCAGGGCGGAAAGCCGGGCTATTGTGTCGACCCCATGAAGACGAATGAACCTGTGAAAACCAACGACTCCCGCCCCTGGGGAGCCCATGTTTCAGCGGCCGGCGGGCTGGTGTCGGCATTGCGGCGGGCGCAGGCGATCGGCGCCACCGCCATGCAGATTTTCGCCCGCAACCAGCGGCAATGGCGACCGGCGCCCCTGGACGAGCGGGAGGCCGCCGAATTCCGCAGGTTCTGGCCCGCGGCCGGGATTCGCTTCCTCTGCACCCACGCCAGCTACCTGTGCAACCTGGCCTCGCCCGAACAGAAATTGCGGGAGCGTTCGCAGGAGGCGCTGATCGACGAGATCCGGCGGGCCGATGCCCTGGGCGCGGGCTGCGTGGTGCTGCATCCGGGCGCGGCTCGGGGGGCGGGACGGCAGGAGGCTCTGGAACGGCTGACCGACAGTTTGCGGCTGGTCTTGCGGGAAACCGACAGCGCGCCGGTCGGGGTGGCTTTGGAGAACACGGCGGGCCAGGGCACTGCCCTGGGGGCGAGGATCGAGGATCTGGCCGACGCGCTGGCGGCACTCGGCCGCGAACCGCGGCTGGGGTTCTGCCTCGATACCGCGCACGCCTTTGCGGCCGGGGTCGATTTGCGCCGCGAAAGCGCATTGCACGACTGGCTGGCCGAACTGGCGGGTCGCGATCTGCTCGACCGGATCTGGCTGCTGCACCTGAACGATACAACTGCGGCCTGCGGCAGCCGTCGCGACCGGCATGTCCATATCGGAGACGGCGAGATCGGGGATCGGGGCTTCCGCCATCTCCTGAGCTGCCGCGAACTGTGGCGGATTCCGGCGATCATCGAAACGCCAAAGGGCAAGACTCCGGAGCAGGCGGAATTCTGGGATCGCCGCAACCTGCGGCGTCTGCGCGGATTCGCAAAGGCCAACTGCACCCGCGTCGAGGGAAAGCCCGACAGAGTGTGAACCTTGCTTCGCATCGGCACAGTCCAAGGATAAATTGTATGAACTCCGAAAAACCAGCGGAACCCATTCCGCGCCCGCTTGAGAAAGCGGGAACCTCGACTATGTTTTGGTTTCAAATATTTTTTTATGGTCGGAACGGCAATTGCTTTGTGCTGTTTTGGATGGTTCGTGACGCGGAGTGTTTAATATTATGAATAACGCAGTCCCGGTCGACGGGCGCCCGCTGTTTTTCGCCTGGACAGGGTTTGCCGTCAGCCTCTGCTTTCTGCTGTGCGCGATATTCTTCGGCATCTACGCGGGAAGCGCGATGTTTGGCGGCACGGCTCTGGTCTTTGGCTTTGCCGTGGCCTACAGCCTGCTGGCGGTGGGGCAGAGCCAATTTCAGAAGCGCCTGAGCCTGGAGGAGGAGAGTGCGGAGGAACCCTCCTCGCGCTTCGGCCACGGCGAACTGTTCGCCGATTCGGCCGACGACGCCGTGCAGTTGGCGCGCCGGATCAACCGCCTCTACCTGACCTATGCCACGCCGGTCTTGGCCTTGCTGGCGGCAACGCTTCTGGGATTCCTCGCGGTTGTCTACTGGCGCCGCTGGAGCCTTGGTCCGGGGGCGGTCACTTTGGCCGATCCCCTGCGCTATGCGGTTCTGTCGCTCGGTTTGTTTGTGATCGCCATTTTGGTCGGCAGCTACTATGTCGGGAAGTCGCGCGAGAACCTGTTTCGCTGGCTGCGGCCGGTCGGGGCGGTTCTGCTGTTGGGAGGGTGCTTCTTCCTGGTTTGCGGCATCGGCCTGCTGATCATTCAATGGCGGCCGGAAAATCTGGTCTGGGACTTCTATCTCGGGCGCGGATTGCTGGCCGCAGTCATGGTTTTGTCGGCGGAGGCGATCCTGGCCGTGGTCGTGGACTTCTATCGTCCGCGCACCCCGGGCGAGGAGCTGAAGCCCGCCTACGAAAGTCGGCTGCTCACTCTGTTTACCGAGCCGGGCGGGATCGCCCGCAACATTGCGCTCTCCCTCGACTACCAGTTCGGGTTCGAGGTTTCGGAAGCTCGATTCTACCGGTTTCTCGAACGCACGGTGGTGCCCTTTGTCGTTTTCATGGCGGTCGGCATGTGGCTGATGACCTGCGTGGTGATTGTCGATACCGACGAAGGCGGGATTCGCGAGCGCTTCGGTCGAGTGGTGGCCGGTCGCGAGCAGGCCTTGCCGCCGGGGCTTTACTTCAAGCTGCCTCTGCCCTTCGAGCGCATTCGCACCTACCAGACCGCCAAGATGCAGACGATTCCGATCGGCTATGTGCCGGCCGAGGAGGGCACGGACATATATATGGAGGGGGTTGAAGCCGGCGATCCGACCGGGCGCGTAATCGTCTGGAGCCGAGCCCACAACATCGAGGAGACCAATTTCGTGATGGCGGCCGGGCCGGACAGTGACCTGGCGGACGACGATGCCATGGAACCTTGGATACCGGAGGACGGGCCGCGGCCGGTGCCGGTCTATTTTATGGCGGCCAGCATCCCCCTCTACTATCGGGTGGATGATCTCTATACCTACATGTACCGGCACAGCGATGCTCGCGGCAAGCTGGAGAAGCTGGCCACCCGCGAGGTGGTGGCCTATATGGCTTCAGTGGACTTCTTCGAGCTGCTCAACGAAAGGCGCTGGGAGTCCGCAGAGATTATGCACCAGCGCATTCAGGAGGCTGCCCAGGGCCTGGGGGTGGAGATCGTCGCCGTCGGACTCGAAGGACTGCATCCGCCGGTGCAGGTGGGTTCGGCCTTCGATAACGTGGTCAGTGCCTCGGAGGAGAAGCATACCGAAGTCCTGCGCGCCGAGCAATACGCGATCCGGCGACGGCCGGAGTCGCGTTCCGAAGCCTTTCGGGTGCGAGCCGAGGCCGAGATGCACAGATTGAGCCGTGTCGGCCTGGCTCAGGCCGAGGGCGAGCGTTTCATGCAGCAGCTCGCCGCTTTTCAGATGTCGCCTGAATTTTATCCGCTGCGGGTTTTTCTTGACCTTTGGGAAACCGAAACTACCGACATAAGAAAGTATATCGTCGGGCTGCCCGGGGCGGCTCAGGTCATGATTCTCAATCTGGAGGAGAAACTGCGGCCGGATTTGCTGGATATCGATCTTGATGCGGCGGCGGAATGATAGGATCGCAATCTGCAATCAATCAAACTGTTCATAAGTTCAAACGGCAGGAGCACAGTTAAGATGAGCAATACGGAAACGTCAAGCAAACAGAGTCATGCCCACTGGCCAGTGATTTGCCTGGGCTTTCTGGTGGGTTTCTTCTTTCTCGTGGTGCTGTTTGTCTTCGAGGTCAAGGAAACGGAATTTGCCGTAGTCAGACGGTTCGGGCAGCCGCGAACGTACGACGACACGGTTCGCGTCTACGAACCGGGACTGCACTTCAAATGGCCGCTTATCGACCGCGTCTGGCGCCACGACAACCGGCTGCTGCCCTACGAGCTGACCCGCGGTCAGGTCGAACAAGTGCAAACCCGCGACGGCCACCAGGTGGTGGTCACCAGCTTCGTTTTCTGGCGGGTCGGCGATCCCTACCGTTTTCTCACCGCCTTCAATTCGACGACGGAAGCCGAGAACCGGATGGACGGTATAATCCGTAACAGTCGCAACAGCGTGCTGGCCGAACACAACCTGAGCGACCTAGTCAATGTCAACCCCGAAGAGCTGAAAATCAGGGAGGTCGAGGAAAAAATGCTGGAGCGCGTACGGGAAGCGTTGATGCGCGAGTATGGCATCGAGGTCAGCCACCTGGGGATTAAGCATTTGGGATTCCCCGAAAATGTGACAACCGCCGTTTTCGAGCGCATGACCGAAGAGCGGAACCGGCGGATCGAGAACTACCGTTCGGCCGGGCGCGAGCTAGGCGAAAGAATCAGGACAACCGCCGACCTGGAGGCGCATCGGGTAATTATTGAGGCCGAGGCGGAAGCCACCAGAATTCGCGGTGAAGGTGACCGCCTGGCGGCCGAGCAGTATGCGGTCTTTCAGGAGCACCCGGAGCTGGCCGCCTTTCTGCGCAAGCTCGAGGCGTTGCGGCGTACGCTTTCCGGCAGAACCACGCTGGTGATCGACACCGGAACTCCGCCCTACGACCTGCTGCGCCCCGGCGCCCTGCAACTTAATTTGCCGCCCGCGCCCCAGGCCGAAACTGAAAGTCGGCAGGAGAAAGACCAGCCATGAAGTCGAACGACGCGGCAAAACTGAATTCGCCGGCCGAACCGGAAAGGGAGGTGTTTGCGGAGTCCGCACCGGCCGAGGCGGTCGACCGCGGCATGCAGTCGGTGGTCGGCACTTTGCGCTATCTGTTTTTCGGCCTGCGCATATTGATCGTAGTGCTGCTGTTCTCCTTCTTTTTCGGCGCGTATCTGGGGTTCGACAACTTTGGCGGCTTCTTCTATATCGAAGAGCATGAAGAGGCCATGCTGTTCCGCTTCGGCAGGCTGACCCCAATGCGAACCGCCGCAGGCGAGACTCGCGAGGTCTTCGGCAGCGGCCGGGCGTACTGGCGCTGGCCCTACCCGATCGATGTGGTCAGGCGGATCGACACCCAGCGGCCGGTGGTGGTCGAGACCCGCCATTTCTGGCCGCAGACCGATCCGAACCAGCTCGACCCGATGGCGGCCGCCGCCAACCTGGAGCAGGGTTTGCGGCCAGGCTACGACGGCTATCTGCTGACCGGTGACACCAACATCATGCACATGGCCTGGCGTATCAGCTACCGGGTAACCGACCCCAAATCACACTACCTGAACTTCAATGACCGCCGGATCGGGGACCTGGCGCCGGGGCAACTGATCGACCGGCGGCCGATCGGGCCGGAGGTAATGCTGCGCAGCCTGCTCGAGCAGGCGGTGCTGCACGAAGTGGCGAACTGGTCGGCCGAGGAAGTCTGGCTGCAATCCCGTCTGCTGGAACAGCAAGATGAATCTGATTTGCCGCTGCCAATAGAGCCCGCCTTTCCGGAAGCAGGCGAAGAGGACGAGCCGCTGTCACCACATTCGGTCGAGGTCGAGATGCCCATTGCGGACTCGCCAGCCGGTCAACAGGAGTCTTTGGTCACGGCGGTACGCACTCGTCTGGCGGCGGCGGTGGAGAATGCCGAGCTGGGCATTCAGATCGCCGAACTTGCCTTGTTGGAAGTGCAGCCGCCCGCCCCCACCAGATCGGCCTTTTTCGCGGTTACCGAGGCGGCACAAGCCTACCGTCAAACCCGGGATGCGGCGCGGGTTTACGAAACTCGGACTTTGGCTGAAGCCCGCAGCCAGGCCGCCTCGACTGTTGCCGAAGGCGAGGCCTACAAATCCCGCACCATCGCCCAGGCCGCGGCGGATGCCGAAGTCTTCGGGCAGATTCTGCGCCAGTACCTGGTCAACCCCGACTCGGTTCTGGTGGCTCTCTATTCCGATACCTTGCGCAATGTCCTGCCATTGGTCAAGGAGCAATATTTAATGCCGTCGGCCGACGGGATTTCGCAGGAGGTGCGCCTGCTGCTCGGTCCCGAGGCGAGCCGCCCGAGCTTCGAGGATTAGGCTATGCTGATCGATACCAGCCGATTTTTCAAGAGTAGCGCCGATTGCGGCTGCCCGGGCGGCGACCAGCATCAGCATGGGAACCCGATGGTCAATACGGTGAGCGCGGCTCTGGGCGGCATCCTGGTTCTCAACTCATACCTGGCCAACACCTTCTTCAGTTATTGGATCGACTCGTTCGCGATCGAGCTGAGCGCCCTGCTCGGGGCGGTGATCCTGGCCTTGCCGATCCTGTGGAGTGCAGTGCGCGATCTGCTGGCCGGCAAGGTCTATATGAACGAGCTGGTGGCCCTGGCCTTGCTCGCCGCCTTTGCCAGCGAAGACTACCGCACGGCCGGTACGGTCGCCTTCTTCATGCTGATCACGATCACCATCGAGCACAAGACCGCGGTCGGCGCGGAAGCCTCGCTCGAGTCTCTGGTCAAGCTGACCCCGCGGCGCGCTCGCCGTCTCCAGGACGGAGCCGAGGTCGAGGTCGATGTCCAGGAACTGGTGGTGGGCGACCTGGTACGGGTGCGTCCGGGCGAGAACTTCCCGGCCGACGGTGTGGTGGTCAACGGCAGCAGCGCGGTCAACCAGGCCTCGATCACCGGCGAATCCCTGCCGGTCGACAAGGGGCGCGACGACGACATCTTCGCGGGCACCCAGAACCTGACCGGCGCGGTCGACGTCAGGGTTACCCGACTCGGCAAGGACACGACCCTGGGCAAGGTGCGCGAACTTATTTCGGCGGCCGAAAAGTCGAAGCTGCCGTTCATGCGCATGATCGACCGCTATGCCGGCTACTACACGCCGTCGATTCTGATGATCGCGGCTCTGGTCTGGTTCATCACGGGCGACATCACCCGAGTGATCGCGGTTCTGATCGTGGCCTGTCCATGCGCCGTGGTAATCGCCACGCCCTCGGCGCTGATCGCGGCGCTGGCGGCGGCCGCCCGGCTCGGGATTCTGATCAAGGATGTCACGCATATCGAGCTGGCGGCCAAGCTGCGGGCGCTGGTCTTCGACAAGACCGGCACGCTGACCGAGGGCAATCTCGAAGTGGCCCGCCTGCAGCCGGCCGAAGGAGTCGAGCTGGCCGACCTGCTCCTGGCCGCGGTCTCGGCCGAGTGCCACAGCAATCATCCGGCGGCCGAGGCAATGCGCCGCCTGGCGGCCGAGGCCGAGATCGAGTGGGAGGATCCGGAAGAGTACGAGGAATACACCGGGCGCGGCGTGGTCGCCCGGTTTGGCGAGGATCTATGCCGCGTCGGTCGCGGCCCGTGGCTGCGCGAGTTCGGCATCGAAACAGCGGCTTTGGAAGAGCAGATGCAGGCGGAGGGCGTGGTCGGCATGAGCACCGTATTCGTCGCCCGCAATCAACGGTTGCTCGGCTGGATCGGATTGCGGGATGCAATACGCGAGGCGGCGCCGGCGGCGATCGCCCAACTGACCGCGCTGGGGATTCGGCGCTGCTGCATGGTCACCGGCGACAATCAGTCGGTGGCCGAGCTGGTCGCCCGCAAAGTGGGCATTCGCGAACTTCGCTCCGGCTGCCTGCCGCAGGAGAAGGTGGAATTCGTCGAGGATTTGCGCGAGCGCGGCTACATGGTCGGGGTGGTCGGCGACGGAGTCAACGACGCCCCCGCCCTGGCGGCCGGGGACATCGGCATCGCGATGGGCGCGATCGGCAGCGACGTGGCCGTGCATAGCGCATCGATAGCCTTGATGAACAACGACTTGCGCCGCATACCGTTTTTGATTTCGCTGTCCCGGCAGACGCGCGGGGTGATGAACCAGAATCTGCTCATGGGGCTGATCTTTATTGTGGCCGGAATCTATCTGTCGACGGTCGGCGTGATCACCCCGATTGTCGCGGCTCTCTTGCATAGCGTGAGCACGCTGTTGCTGGTCTTCAACAGCGCCCGCCTGATTCGATCCGGCGAGGAATTGCACGAGCCGGTTCGCCTGCCGACAGAGCGGGAGCCGAGCTTGGGGGCGAAGACTGCGGAGGTCTATTCGTGAGTACAGCCACCGCAACCGAATATATTGTCGAGGTGGAAAGACTGACCAAGGTCTTCCGCGACTTCTGGGGCAGACCGAAGGCGAAAGCGGTCAACGGCATTGATTTGCGGATTCGCCCGGGGCAGGTCTTCGGGTTGCTGGGGCCGAACGGTTCCGGCAAATCAACCACGGTCAAGCTGATCCTGGGTCTGCTCTATCCCACCCGGGGACGCATTCGGGTGTTCGGCGAGTCGCCGCGCAAGGTCGCGGTCAAGCGGCGCATCGGCTATCAGCCCGAAGAATCATATCTGTATCCCTATTTGACCGCGACCGAGACCCTGGATTTTTTCGGATCCCTGCTGGGAATTCACGAGTCGGAACGGCGCAAGCGCAGCGGCCAGCTTCTGGAAATGGTGGGATTGGGCCAGGCAGGCTCCCGGGCCGTGGGCGAATTCTCCAAGGGAATGGCGCGCCGGCTGGCCTTGGCCCAGGCCTTGATCAACGATCCCGACCTGGTGGTGCTCGACGAACCGACGGCCGGGCTCGACCCGATCGCCTGCCGCGAAATCAAGGATGTGATCAGAGTCCTGGCGGAGCGCGGCAAGACGGTACTCCTGTGCAGCCACCTGCTGGCCGATGTCGAGGATGTCTGCGATTCGCTGGTCGTGCTCTACGGCGGGCGCATTCGGGCCGAAGGCGGGGTGCGCGAAATTTTGCAGATTCGGGAGCAGACCAGGATTGTCGCCCCCAGCCTGTCGAACGAGCTGATCGCCCAGATCAAGGCCGTGCTGAAAGGCCGGGTGGACGATTGCGACTTGCTGATCGACCACCCGAGAATGAGTCTGGAGGACTTCTTCCTCGAGGTGGTGCGAAGGGCTCAAAGCGAAAGCATGGACACCTCGGGAGCCCGGGTTGGCGGGGGGGTCGCGAAATTTCTCGATTCCGAAGCCGACGACAAGAGGGATGCCGGCCGACATCGGCTGGCCGAGCTGTCGGAACAGGAGACCGCGGCAGCTTTGGCCGACGACGCGGCGATGGCATCATCGGCGGCGGAAGCGCAGTCTGCCAGACAACAGGTCAGACAAGAGCTGCTGGGCGAATTGCGCAACCGAGAAGCGCCGGTCGACAAGCCCGGAAACCATGAAAAAGATGGTGGAGCCGAGCCCGGCGAAGCGGCGGCCGCAGACGAAGCCGCCCGCCGCCGGGCCAGCGACAAATTGCGCAACCTACTGAAACCAGAGGAATAGGCAAAAGGAGCAATACCGTGGCTGAAGGCAGGAAAAGCAAACAGTCCGAAGATCGGGCAATCACCCTTTTCGAACAAAAGATCAAGCCCTACTGGCGGCAGGTTCTATGGGTGGTGGTGCTGGCACTTTTATTGGCGGTGGTGCTCTATCGCTTTCGCGAAAGCCGCAGGCAGTTGCTGGCGATCGGCTATAGCCGACTCGACAGCGCGACCTCGGTCGAAGATTTGCGGAGCCTGGCTCTCGACTACGAGGGAGACCAGATCGGTGCCCTGGCCGCTTTGCGGCAGGGGGCGAAACTGATGGCGGAAGAGCGTTTCGAAGAGGCCGCCTCGGTTTTTCGCCGGGCAACCGAAGTCTATGGCGCTCCAAACCTGGTCTTGCCGGCCTGGCTCGGCCTGGCCTATGCCCTGGAATCACAGGGTGATTTTGCCGAAGCCGCACGCTCTTTTCAGGCAGCCGCCGAGCAACCGGGGACGACTGCCAACCAGTTGGCCTCGGCCTGGTGCGGGGTGGGGCGCAATCTCCTGGCGATCGGCGGCAGGGAGGAGGCCCGGTCGGCCTTCGAGCGGGTGCTCGGACTGGGAGAACACGGTCCCTACACCGAGCAGGCGCGTCAGTTCCTTCAGGATCAGGCCGCCCTGCCTACGAATCCATAGGCAGCAGCAGGGTCGGGACTGGCGAGTGGCGCGCGACCGCATACCCGACCCCGCCCAGCAACAGCTCGCCGAGATAGCCGTGACCCTGGCTGCCCACGGCGACCAGAGAGATATCGTCCGCCTCTATGCGCTGGAGAATCTCGTTTTTCGGCGAAACTCCGAAGCGCAACTCGGTTTCGACTTCCGGAACCGAGGTCTTCAGCAACCTTTTCCTCAACTCCCGCAGACGCTGCCGGTCGTTGGCCGCGAACTGGTCGAGAGTCTCCCGATCCAATTCCACGTCCTGCAAGTACAAAGTGCTCTGAATATGCACAATCGTGGCCTTGCGAATCCCCTGCCCGGCCAGACCCTCGACGCACCCGAAGGCATGCTCGGCGTTGTGCGAAAAATCGGTGGGCACCAGCACATGCCGCAAGAGATCGCGCTCGACGAAAGAGTCGTCTTCCCCCTCCCCCTCCGTTTCCCGCTTCCCGTGCAGACGCATCACCAAAACCGGCTTTCTGGCCGAGTGCGCAATCGCCCCGGCCATCTCGTCAAACAGCAGTTCGCCGAGCAGACTGTGCTTGCGCTCGCCGACCACGATCAGAGAGCAGTCGCGTTCCTCGGCCAGCCGATTGATCTCGACCTGCGCCAGGCCGGCCACCACTTCGGACTCGACCCTGAACCCATGCCCGCGTAAAATTCGGCTTTGTTCGGCGATCGCAACCTCGGCCTCTTTCAGCAACGACTCGCCGAGCGCCCCGACATCCCGTAGATTGAAGCATCGCACCAACAGAACTTCACGAGCCCCCAGGCTCTTGACTCCGTCGATCTGACGCATCAACTGATCCGAACTTGGCGAGAGATCGGTTGCCACAATGATTTTCTCGAACATCTTACGCTCTCCTGCTTTCACAAAGAACACTAACCGTCAAATCCAGACCTCAATACAATATACAACGGATTTTCACAATCCGCAAAACCGGCATTGAAAATCAATGCCTGACAATGCATATTTCGCGATTGAACCTTGATTATTGTCTGTTCAGAATGAACAAAAAAACAAAGCATGGGCGAATTCGCATTAATTATTCAGGTCAGCGGCATTAGAGCTATGCTTTTCTCGCTTTCGGCAACATGCTCTTTTTCTCCTTCTTCTCCCGACGTTTTTCCTTTAAGGATCGAACGGGGGCACGCATTTTACTGCCTTTATCCTTTTTCTTCGACATGGCTTTTTCTCCTTGTTGGCTTGGCTGGCTTCACGAAAACAACATTGTCGACATTACCCTATATTGCTTAGCCTGAATTATTCAGGCGATAGACCCGGCTGGATCAACTTTTTTTCGCCCGCCCTTTTTGGCTCCCCGCTCCAGAAAAAGATTGGCGACTCGCGTATGCCCTTCGGCGGCAGCGCAGGAAAGCGGAGTCTCTCCGCCGTCATCTTTGACATTGATACGCGCCCCGCTTTCTATCAGGAGCTTTGCAATCTCAAAATGCCCTTCAAATGCGGCCAAATGAAGCGGTGTGCCGCCGCTGTCGTCTTTCACATTGACTTTCGCCCCGCAATCAATCAACAATTTTACTATCTCGAAGCAGCCGCTGCCGGCGGCATCATGAAGTGGAGTAACATCGTTGACCGTCTTTGTGTTTGCTCGCGCTCTGTCCTGCAAAATATGCTTGACGGCTTCAACGTTTCCTTCGGCTATGGCTTGAAAAATATTGCTTGTCTGTTTGTTCATGGTGTGTTCTCCACAAAAATCTTCTACGGAATATATCTTGTCGTCGACTAAATTGTGTGTGCGTCGGCAAAACGAACCATAACGTAATCACGGCGGAATAATGCTTTTGCCTGCAACAAGCGCACACACAGCCCTTATTTTGTTCTTTCGCACACTTACACGATTGACTGCGACGCCAACCTTAATACATTGTCGATTATTCTTCAATTCCATGCCTCCGCAGCAATCTGACCACTTTCCTATGACCAGCGGCGGCGGCCAAGCGAAACGGTGTCAGGCCATGCATGCTTACCGCATTGGCATCCGCTCCCCGTACAAGCAAATCTCGAACAATGTCCGTTTTGCCGGAAAGGGCAGCCGCGTGCATAGGAGTAAATCCATTGTCAAGCTTCACGTTGACATCCGCCCAGTTCCCTATCAGCAGCCTGGCAATTTTGCTATGGCCCCGCATAGCGGCTTCATAAAGCGGGGTCGTGCCATCGTAGCGCTTCGCGTTGACATCTCTGCCCGCCGCCAGAAGGACTTTTACTTTTTCAATATCACCGTCCGCTACAGCCTCGTGAATATCGCTTGCCATTGCCTGCCACTCCGACTACACTGCCTATAAAACAACGCATGCCGGCCATGCCGATCACGCTCTAAAAACGGCAAATATAATTCCGCTTATACGTTTTAATGATATGATATAAGGCAAAATTACTTATAGCTTAGACCACAATACAGGGAATGCAAGCCGTGGCATGGCGGTTATCTCCTGTTGCCGTCTCGAGAAATCAAAAGGCAACATCAAAAGGCATCTTATAAAAGGAAATAGGAGGACTTCCCCCCTAAACCCCCAAAGTTTTGAACTGCGAATGGACGCGAATCATGGCGGGAGGATTAACCCCTCCCGCAGGTCGAGTTTAATTCTCCCGCAGGCGACTGATAAGATTTTTGTGTTTTTTT
>SLSR01000204.1 GCA_007130365.1 Lentisphaeria bacterium | reverse complement strand
CCAACAGGCCGGGCACCGTCTCCGACGAGTTTTGTTCCCATTCTCGCCGGAGCCCGCCCTATTGACAACTCCTCGCCGCAGGGGTCGAGTGACTCTGCTTAATCATCGGGCTTCTTCGCCCAACTTGAAAAAGCGCATCATTGCCGGTAGGTTTGGACGGCCAAATCACCAACAGTCCAACCCTACGGAGGCAATGATGCGTGTTGTAACTGTACTGAACAGATGCATGAAATTCAAGTCCTTTGTGTTCGAATCTGCTTTTTTCGCTGATTACGGGGTCTGGATTACGGGGTCTGCGTAAGCTAACTAATTGCTAATTATAGTATTGAGTTTTTAGCCTGTGCTTGGAAAAAATCTTAGCGGCAAAGTGGTGAGCACACAGGATGGCTTCTAAGCCCTATTATCCGATGGCTGACAGAATACCTTCCCGCTTTCGATTGCTCAGCCGTACCACGTAGGGGTTTGATCTTCGCCGACACCGATAGCCGCCAACTTCAGTTCATAAGAAAAGCCATACTTTAATGCCCTTAGCGCAAATCGTCAAGTATAACAATATTCGTTCTAAGAGAATTCCTCAGCGCAATCGAAAATATTAACTATTTGACTATCAAAAGGTTAACCTACGCAGACCCCGAAGACCTTATGGATGCGCAAATGGCTGCGCCGCCAGAAGGCCTGCCACCAACGGCGGGTGCGCGCGCGCAGTTCGTCGGCCGGAATCCGATCGTTCCGGTCTGCCGCCGCGACACAGGCGCCTATCCAGTCCGCAGGGGATTTTGACTGCTCCACATGGGCATGAATGGCGATCTGCCATTGCTTCCGCCCCTCGCCCGCCAGCGTCCGGTCGTCGGCAGCCCGCAAGCCGAGCCCGCGCACCAGGCAGCCGCAGGTGCGATTGCGCAGGGGGTCTGCTCCTGCCCGATCCACTCATCCATGCCTTGCAGCCGGTGATTTTGCTCCCAGATGGAACTCTCGTTCCGGTGCCACCAGCAGACGGCGTCCGGCATGGGTTCGAAGATGTCCGGCGTCTCCACCACCGCCTCGGCGTCTTCCCCGTGCGCCCCGTAGGCACTGTGCATCTCGGCATTCCGAAGAGTCCGACGCGCTAATCGCCATGGCTCGGCAACAACCTCCACGCCGACCGCCACCGGGCTCTCGATCTCAACCGCGATCCGGTCGACTCCCTCGTCGACCCGAACCCGAATCATCGCCGCCCCGGCTCGGATCTCAAACTCCCCCGAGGCGAGGTCGAGCACCTCCGAGTACGGTGCGGCGACGAGAATGGCCGGCGTACACCGGATGCGCACCTGGCCGAGCTTGAGCAGGCGGTGGTGCGCACTCCAGGCCTCGGCGTGGCCGATCAGCAGCAGCAGGTCGCCGCCCGCCTCGACCCAGACTTCACCCCCAAAGTGCCATTGCCCAGTGGCGTGGCACCGAACGCATCCCGCCCTGGCGCGTTCCAGTGCAACTGTAGTGGCGATTGCATTTAAATACCTTATCTATTAATTCAGACTAAAGTTTTCCCATTTTTCTGAGCTGAACCATCCAAAGCTTCCAGGTCTTCAACGGGTCGCCTGGATGTAGAGGCTCCGACGAAAAACGTGAAAACTTCAGATGCCAACCATAAACTTGCCGAATTATATGTTTGATTTTAAGCCCAAAATCAGATGGTTTTCATTCATTAACTACTTATAAACAGCCTATTGCGTGCGCACGGCACCTATTAATTGACACCGAGAACGGTGGGAGAGCCGTGTACGGGAAATCTGTATGCACGGTTCGACGAGGGCTCCGGGCTAACCCCCGGAGCTACCCTGTTGGTCATTCGTGGATCTTTCCCCCTCCTCATGCTCGACCGAACAGCCAGGCGGCATGATCCTGCTCATCAAGCAGCATGGGCTCATCTGCGAATTCCAGGCGCAGCACGGTCTGACAGGGGTGCGGCGGCAATTCAGGCAGACCGCCCACTTGCAGCCGCCCGTTCGACAGCCGCTCCACCGTCGCGGCTTGTCCGGTGGGAAGCAAGGTGACGAGTTCGGGCGCATTCTTGAAGAGTGGAAGCGACAGGTGTTCCCCGCTCCAGCGAAAGACATGCAGATAAAGCGTATTGCCCTGGCGCGTAAAGCCACCCTGGGCATACATGGCTGCACGGTAATCAAAGCGGCGCGATCCGTAGATGGCCTCGCCGTGGATTCGCAGCCAGTCGCCGACCTGACGCAGCAGAAGCGCATCCTCCTCCGGAATCGAGCCGTCGCCGCGCGGGCCGGTATTGAGCAGAAAATTCCCTTCACCTATAGCCGTCCGGCTCAGATTGCGGAGCAATTGCCCGAGGCTTTTACGCACCGGATTGTGCGAGGAATAGCCCCACGCCGACTCGTCGCCGATAGTCATGCAGGCTTCCCAGCCCCGTCCCGCCTGGCTCTCCTTGATATGCTGTTCGGGGGTATCGAGATCGCCCGGAACCCCGAGCCGGTTGTTGACCAGAATATGCGGCTGTAATTCGTAAATGCGATCCAGCAGTTGAGAAGCCCGCCAGAAAGCGGCTTCGTCCTCGATCCCGGCCCGCCCGATGTCGATCCAGGAACCGTCGAACCAGAGCACATCAATTCGCCCGTAATTGGTAAGCAGTTCCTCGACCATGCGGTGCAGATCATCCACCATGCGCGCGGCCGACTCCGGGTATTTGGCCGGGTTCCAGTAGCCCGGCTGGCGCCAGTCCTTGTTTGAAATGTACAGCCCGACCCGCAGATTGTGTCGGCGGCAGGCGTCCACGAATTCCCGGACAAAATCGCGGCGGCCGCTGCGTTGCACTGAATTAAAGTCGGTGACCCTGGTGTCCCACAGGCAGAACCCCTCGTGATGGCGGGTGGTCAGCACCGCGTACTTCATCCCCGAGGCCACCGCCAGCCTGACCAGAGCCTCGGCATCGAAAGCCTCGCCGGTGAAGCATTCCGCCAGCGCCTCGTATTCCGCCAGCGGTATCCGCTCCCGGAAAAACACCCATTCCCCGCGCTCCAGCAGCGAATACAAGCCCCAGTGGACAAACAAACCGAAGCGCGCCTGATGAAACCATTGGATTCGCTCTTCATAGGGCAGAGGCCCGGTTTTCTTGCTAATCGAAGTCATTGATCAATTTCCCTTTCAAAATGCCGACAGTGTTCAGTTGCCACATATTTTTACAACCACTCACGTTGTTCGTCAGAGGAACCGCAGAGCCTGAGTGAGGAAAATCAATTGAAAACAAACACAACCAAAGCGTGGCGGGCCAGGCGCAGACGGCCCGTCTGTTGATCGGCGTCGTAGTCGCCAACCCCATCGATCCGAGTGCAGGCCCGGTCGGGAACGTGTATCTCAGCCTCGCAGTTCTCGAGGTGGCTCTGGGTCGCCACCACCGCCACGCTGCCGTCGGCGGCAAGGAACAGCCGGGCCTCCACATCGCCCGACAAGGTGAAGCCGCAGGTGTCGCGGTAGATGCCTTCAACCAGCCAGGGTGCCAGACGCCGCCGCAACGCATTAAGCTGCCCCAGGTGATGCTGGTACTCGGGGTAGGCTGCGATGGTGCGGCGGCAACGGTAGATTTCGGCGTCACTAATCATACCGCGCAGTACCACCAGGTTGATCCGGCGCAACAGGTCCACATCGTCGCGAATATCGCGGTCGCTGACCGCGACATCCGGGAAGCAGTATCGGAAGAACTCGATAAACCCAACCGTCTCCGGTCGTCGGCCTAGGGCCTGATAGTCCTCGGCGGGGATGTCGTGTTGCTGGTAAACGCCGTGGATAAAGTCGGCGTATTGGGCGGTGCAGTCGGTAATGATCTCGATACCGACCGCCATCTCGCTGTCGCGGGTCCGGGCGTGAGACTGCAAGGAGTCGAGCAGCATCCGCTTGTCAGTCGCCTGATGGAAGTATGGCACCGGGTGGTCATGTCCAGGATCATGGCAGGGCTTTTCGAGATTCCCGACCTGATCGAAGAAGATGGCGCGACACCCAAGGTCGGCAGCCTGGTCAACCAGACCGTGCAGCAGCTCGTTCCACAGCTTCGATGACTGGCAGATCGGCGTCAGTTCGGTGGAACCGTGGAGGCGGTCGTAAGTGCAGGCATTGCTGAACAGGTAGGCGTCACCCACCTCCAAGCCGCTTGGGCGTTTGATCGATTCCGCGGCACCGTGCCGCCGGTACCAGGGCGAGGCGCGGTCGGCCAGACGACCGGAGCTATAGAGAATGACGTTGCCGCCCAGCTCCTGCTGAAAAATCCGGATATTGGCCTGCAGAGACTCGGCTCCGCCAAGCTCGGGGTCGGGCTCATACTCGGGATACATCCGGTCAAAACCCCATGGCCACCAGCCAAAGAGCAGCAGGCTGTCGAGACCGGCCGCCGCACCGTCGGCATGAATATCCGGAAGATCGTCATAACGGAAAAGCACCTCGCCGTTCTGGTGCTTGAAGATCAGGCGCTGCCAGCCAAGGCTCCTTCGCACCCAGGCAGGCACCGGTCGCCGCTGCCACCAAGTATCGACCCAGGCGCGATAGCGATCCGCCGCCACATGCCAACTGCCGCGATACGGAGCCACCACGAACGACCCCAGCCGTTCCGCCTCGCCCTGGCGCAGCATCATATGACGCCCGAATCCGATTTCGGGTCGCTCGTGCCGTTCGCCGTCCAAACGACTGATATGGACGGTGCTTGGGAAGGCCGCATCATGGCAGCCCAGATACAAACCGTGCTCCTTTCCAGCCGATACGACACAGTTGCAGGCGGCATTCAAGGACGGATATATGACTTGTGCCTGGATGCCCTCGTGATCGGCGTCGGCATAGGGCATGCCGCCAAAGCGGCTTCCCTGCCTGACGTGACGGACAAAACTCGAATGACGCTGCCCGCCCCGCGAACTGGTAATGACTTCGCGATTCAGCAGCCCCTCGTCGCCAATCAACGGCAGTTGCAGCTCCTTGATCAGCGCCTGGGGATCGCGGTTGACGAGCTGCGCCGCAAAGATCGCGGCACCGGCCTCCAGCCGCAGCGTGATGACCAGCTCGACATCCAGCGGACCGTCGGGACCGAGCAGACCGTCATAGCGCAGCCGCAGACCGTCATCGCGTTGTTCCAACGTTGCGCGCTGGCCGTCACCGCGAATCTCGACCTGCGTGCGCTGGCCGCGAACATAAAAGAGTCGCCACAATGAAGCCCGATCAAGTCCGTCCAGGGCAACGCCATTGCAGACAAGTTCCGTGAGCCGTCCGTTGGCACACAGGGTCAGGTGATCCGCACCGTCGATAAGCGTTAGGCTAAGCATAAGATCAGAACTCCTTAGCTCAAGGAAATTTCTATGGCACCAGTTTTTTTATCAGTGAAAGAGGGATGATTCTCGATGGTTTTGCGCTGGGAATTCCGATTTTATCGATACCCCCCCCCCCTTAAGAATATTCGTTTTTCGTGCAAGCAAAAACCAAACCTTGTCCCGAACCTGACTCCAATTCGACTTTGGTTCGGGAAAAATTAATTCAGCCAGAGGCTGTCCTGAAAGAGTCGGATACCGAATTCAGCCCCCAAAGGGGGCGTGACATACTAGCCCAGGGCAGCGCCCTGGGAACGAACCAGAACGAGATAAGCCCTGAAGGGGCGATACATAAAAAATTTGCATTCAAGGTGTTATGTCACGCCCTTTCATGACTGATGCTTCCTTTTTCTCCTGAACCCTGAAACTATTTGGATTCAAGCTTCCATCGTTTTCTCTCGGCAAAGGGGGATTTGAACTTTTTCTCGAGCCGCCCGCTTTTTTCTAGGTGGTCCAGGCAGGAGCGCAGGCAGCCGCGCCCGACACAGATTGATAGATGGCGGAAGCGGTCTTGGCAGAACTTGTTGTAGCTCGGCTTTTCGCCCTCCTTTTCGCTGCCGTTCCAGAACGGAGAGTAGCGTGGGTCATCGCCACGATGGACCACGCCGCAGGCCTGGCAGTCCAGCGGCGCGTGCGAGTATTCCACATCCTCGATCCGCAGTTTCACTGTTCTGTCCGTGCCCATCGCGGCCGCCTCGCAATTCCTGACGCAGGCCAGGCAATTATCGCAAACCTGCCCTTTGAACAACGGAGTCGGCTCCAGCTCGGCATTGGTCAGCACGCCGAAAATCCGCTGTCGCGGGCCGAACTGCGGCGACAGAAACATCTTGGAAACCCCCAGCTCGCCGAGTCCGGCCGCCACTCCGAGCACGCGCAGGGAGATCATGCCGTCCGGTCCGAACGGCTGGTCTTCGCGAATCTGCCGGCCGCTGTGCGGGTGGAAGGGATTATGAATCGGCACTCCGTCATAGCCGTGCTCTTCAAGCCGCATAACCAGGCGGCGCAGAATGCGCGGTGCCTCCACTTCATTGAGATACCAGTAGGAATCGCAGTTGTAGGCCTGCCAAAAGCAGCCCTCCTCGACCGCCTTCAGGGCGCCCCGCGGCTGCGCCAGTCCGATCGCTATGGCGGTTCTGGTCGAAGGGAAAATCGTGGTCGGATGATTCTCCGGCGGCGCTTCGGCAAAGCGCGACACCGGCGCGAAACCGATCAGGTCTGCACCCTCGGCCAAGGCCAGCGTCCGCAAATCTTCAGTTAATGACAATGATTCGTTCATAATAATTAGTTGCTCCCAGGGTGAAAGGTATTATGTCGGACCAGCCGGACGGGTCGGGCAGCTTGCGCCTCATGACTTCGTGATTTCATGACACCATGATTTTATGGCTTCCACTCATCTGGGCCAGCTCGTGAAACTTTAGCGGGCGCGGGTCGCGCCCGCCCGTGCCGCGCAACCTGGTCCCTTTAATTTGCCAGATATACCCCGTCCCAGCGCAATTGCGCTTGCAGTTGGCCGGTGTTTAGCTGGCGGGTGGCGATGCCCTGCCGGGCGCATAGAGCAGCAGCGGTGCCCGCACCCTGACCCTGGCCCATGCAGGAGACGGTGTTGCGGGTTGACATGTGAGCCTCCCAGTCGGTGGTGATCATCATGTCGGTGACCAGCAGATTGTCGAAACCCTTGGCCAGCAGGGCGCGATAGGGAATGCCGTAGTCGCCGCCGTCCGCGATCTGCAGGCGCGGGGCGCAGTCGTGGAAGCCGTAGGCCATTATATCGTCATCGAAATGGCGGCCGCCCAGAATGTCATCGAGTTGGATATCGTAGTCGCATTCAATTGTTCGAGCGCGACGAATGGTTAGAGTGGGGGCTGGTGCGGGCGATGAAAGCGTTCTGGCAGCCAGGAATAAACTCGCGGATCAGCTCGATGGCCTGATACTGCCGCTTGCGCAGTTCCAGTTCGGCCAGCGCCACTGCGTCGCGGTCGGTCGGGCTGTCCGCCATTTTGTAGTTGATCTTGATGAACATGAAGTAGTTGTCGTGAATCGATGTGGTCACCTGGGCAAAGCCGATTTTGCGAGCCCGCTCGATATATTCCTTCGGCAGTTTGCCCGCATCGGCGTCTAGCCGGACAATTTTGCCCTGGCGCGGCCCGCTCGGTGCCAGCGCCAGTTGTTTCAAGGCGTCGTTGTCCTCGAGAAACTGTCGATATCCTTCCAGACTGACCCCGCCGACACCAAAACTATTGACCACCGGATGGTCGTTCAATTCCACTATGAGGCGCACCGGCGCGCGCAGCCAGATCGCCGATGCCGGTGCAGTCGATAAACATTTT
>SLSR01000048.1 GCA_007130365.1 Lentisphaeria bacterium | reverse complement strand
ATTTCAACCACGAAATACACGAAAATTGAGTTTCAAGGGAAACGGGGCAGTGGCAGCCGTGCTGCCACTGCCCCGTTGTCGCAATGGCGTGTATGACTTATTGCTTCAGCACCACGGCGGCCGCCGGCTCCAAGACCTGGAAGGCGAACGATTCGGTGATGAACAAATCGACCTTTTTCGCGTCGTGCCTGTGATAGCCGATCGAAAGATCCTGGCCGCAGGTGAACAGGAAGTCGCCGCCGCGTCGGCTTAGGACAACGCCTCCTTCGATGGCCGGACTCCACTTGAAGTCGCCGCCGAACAGCTCTTTGACTCGGCGCGCCAGGGGATAGCCCTTGTCGTCGCCGGCCATGACATCGCGATAGACTTGGGTTCCGAGCACCAGTTGGTAGGGGCCGGCGACACCTTGCTGCTGCAGTGCCAGAATGGCATCTTCGAAGGCGGGAATCAAGCCGCCCGTGTCTCCCGGCAGACCGACCGTGGCGGCGGTTTCGCAGATGCCCTTGAAACCGGCCTCCGGCAGGCCGAGGTAGACGGCCGCTTCCTCGAACTGCGCGGTTTTTTGCGCGGCCTCGGCCACCGGATCAAGATTCGGCGCCTGCCCGCCGCGCTCCAGGTTGTCGAGATCCCAGATGTCCAGCGAGAACGGCACCCGCAATTCGAGCAGCGGCAATACTTCGCGGGTGCCCCACTCGATCCCTTTCACCGGGGTTTTCTTGCCCAGCTTCAGGCTGCCCAGATTGATTGCCGCCTTCTTCCAGCCGCCGGGGCCGTCGAAGTCGACAATGCCGCGAGCCGACAGGTTGCCCTTCAAAATGCGCTCGGCCTCTTCCTCGATTTCATTCCAGGCGCCATCGCTGATCGGCGCCAACGATCTTTTCAGAATATCCATGCTATGCAGTCTCCGTTGTTTTGTCGTGTATTGCAGGCACTGTGCAAAGTGCGATCAAGGCCTGTTCTCAGTTCATTCCGCCGATTCCGAGGGTGCCGCCACTGTCGTTGTCGGCGGCATTGCCATCTTCCGCTTCGCCTTCCTCGATCTCGGTGATCGGGGCGGTCTTGAACAGATAGGTGGCCAATTCCTCGTTGAATTCCGGCATATTGCGCCGCAAGTATTCGAGCAGCATGCCGGCATGCTCGATCTCTTCGTTCCGATTATGCTCGAGAACCGCCTTCAATTCGGCATCCTCGGTCGCGTCGGCCCGCTGATTGTACCAGTCGACCGCCTCCAGCTCTTCCTTGAGGCTGGTGATTGCGCGATGCATGTTCATGGTCTTCTCGGATAGATTGTCCTCATGGTAGCCGTTGCTCATGGCGTCAACTTCCTTTCTTGCTTTCCCGTTTTGACAGATGGTTTCTCGGCGGCAGCGCCTCGTCGACCAGCATCGCTGGAATATTGTCGCGCACCGGGTAGCGCCGACCGCACTGGGCACAAGCCAGAAAATCTCCGTCGTCGCCGCTTTCCGGAACCAGCCCCGGCCGGTTCTCGCAGGCTGGGCATCCCAGTATATCCAACAGCTCTTGGCTGATCATGGTGGTGCCTTCGCCTCAGTGGTCGTGGTCGTGGTCGACCCCGTGATGCTCTTCGTGGTGATGCCCGTCATTTTCGTCGTCGGCGTGCATCGCCTTCACTTTTTCCAGGTACATCTCGGGGTTCTGCTCGAAAGTGGCCACGCAGCCGGCGCAGCAGAAATAGACGCGCTGTCCATCATGGTCGGCGTAGATCGCGCGGTTGATGTCCATGCCTTCCATCACCGGGCAATACTGCTGGTTTTCGACCGCGTCCCGCACTGTCTCGGCGGCGGCTTCCGGTTCGTCGACCGGGGGTTGCCCGTCGCAACCGGAAAGTGCCAGGGTCAATCCTAAAGTCAACAAGGTTCCTGCCATAATTGCTACAATCGTTTTCATCCTGCTGTCTCCTTTGGGTTGGTGGAAAGCGCGTTCAGGCCGGTCGGATTTAAGATTTTCCGCGGCCGCCTGCGGTTTCCGTTGTTTTGACAAAGACAATATGCAACCGTTTCCCCGGTTTTGCAAGTTTTCAGCCTGAATGATTCATGCGAATTCGGCCATGCGCTGTTTTTTGAACCGCTAATGGACACAAATTCACACGAATATAGTGGGGTCGGCATTCCCCGCCGACCATATTCGACGGCGAGACGCCGTCGCTACTTTTTCAACCACAGATTCATGCAGATAGCGATCAAATGTTTTGTGGTTTCTGCTCCTGCGGCTGGCGGGTTGCCTGGCGATGGCTTTATCGGGGGGAGTCGGCGGAAAGCGAGAACAGGTTGGTCAGTTCGGCGTTCGACATTTCGGTCAGCCAGCCTTCGCCCCGGCTGGCCGCGACAACCTGTTCGGAGACGCTGCTTTTCGATTCGATCATGGCGTCGATTTTCTCTTCCACGGTATCCCGGCAGACGAATTTGTGGACGACGACGTTGCGCTGCTGGCCAATGCGAAAGGCACGGTCGGTGGCCTGGTTTTCGACGGCCGGGTTCCACCAGCGGTCGAAGTGGACCACATGGTTGGCGCGGGTCAGGTTCAGGCCTACCCCGGCGGTCTTGAGCGAGAGTATCATATAGGGCAGGTAGTCGCGCGCCCGCTGGAAATCCTCGACTAATCGCCGCCGCTGTTTGACCGGGACGCCGCCATGCATGACCAGGCCGTCGCGACCGAAGACCTGTCGGAGCAGTCCGTCGAGGGGCTGAACCATTTCGCGAAACTGGGTAAACACCAGAATGTGTTCGCGTTTGGCCAGCACGGTTTCGCAGATTTCGCGCAGGCGGGCGAACTTGCCGCTGTCGCTTTCCTGAAAGTCTCCGGAGCCCAGGTACTGATCGGGGTGATTGCAGATTTGCTTGAACTTCATCAGGGAGGCCAGCACCAGTCCTTTGCGCTGAATGCCTTCGGCTTCGAGCAGCGATTCCTCAAGCGACTTGACCAGTTCGCGGTAGAGCACGATCTGGCGGCGGGACAGGGTGGCGTAGGTTTTCATCTCGATTTTCTCCGGCAGATCCGAGATGATCGAGCGGTCGGTCTTGAGGCGGCGCAGGATATAGGGGGCAGTCACCTGGCGCAGGCGGGCGTAGCCGTCGCGCTGGTCGTGGATGTTGGCGATCATGCGCTTGAATTCCTGGCTGCTGCCGAGCAGGCCGGGGTTGAGAAAGTCGAAGAGGCTCCACAGGTCGTCGAGTCGGTTTTCGACCGGGGTGCCGGTCAGGATCATGCGGTTGCGGCATTGCAGCTTTTTGACTGCCCGAGTCTGGTTTGTGCCAGGGTTCTTGATCGCCTGCGCCTCGTCGAGAATCAGGTAGTTCCAGCGGTATTCGCGCAGCCAGGGGCAGCGATGCACCATGCCGTAGGTGGTGATCAGCAGGTCGTGCCTTTCGATTTGCTTCTTCGGCAGTCCGGCGCGCGCCCGCTCGCCGATAGCCGAGGCGTGCGCGACCAGGGTTTGCAGATCGGGCAGGAAGCGGGCGATCTCGTCCTGCCAGTTGCCGATCAGGGAGGCCGGCACCACGAGCAGGCTGGGGGTGTCGGCCGATTCGCGCAGCAGGCTGAGAAAGGCGAGCACCTGGATGGTCTTGCCCAGGCCCATGTCGTCGGCCAGACAGGCGCCGAAGCCGAGCGAGTCGAGGAAGGCCAGCCAGTTGAGTCCGGTCTGCTGATAGGGACGGAGGCTGGCCCGGAAGCCGTCGGCCGGCCGCACCTGGCGAACCAGTGCCGGGTCGCGCAGTTTGCGGGTGACTTCGCGCAGCCAGTCGCCGAAGCAGACGGTGGTCTCGGTCTTGAGTCGGGCGATTTCGCCCTTTGGATTGAGCACCAGTTGCAGCGCTTCGCGCATGGTCATGCCGTCGGTCATCATCCGGCGCGCCTGTTCGTAGGCGTCCAGGGCGGTTTGCAGTTTCTCGCGATCGACCTCGACCCACTTGTTCTTGAGCATGACCAGTCCCTGGTCGAGTTCGAGAAGCTGGCGGGCTTCCGCCGCGGTAATCGGCTGTCCGTCGATCTGCAAACCGGGTACGCAAGAAGTGAGGGCGGCGAGCCCGACCCCGGCAGGGCGCTTGTCGCCGATGCTGATCGAGAGCGAAGCGCCGCTGCGCCGATGGCTCCACCAGTTGGGAATGCGGCAGCGGATGCCGGAGGCCTCGTACAGGGGCACTTCCTTCAGGAAGGCGAGAGCCTTGCGGCTGTCGAAAGCCAGGGGTTGAAAGATGCTTCCGGACTCGAGCAGAGAAGTCAGCAGAGCGCTTTCGCGAGCCGCCCGATGCACGGCGGCCAGCAGCTCGAACAGTTTGTCGCGCTGCTTCGCGAATTCGCGAATCGCGTTCTTCAGCGGCAGATGACGAGTCGAGCCCTGGCTGTTCACCTGGGTCGAGTAGGTTGCCATAAAGGCGAAGGGATGGGCGCCCCGGCCGTTTTCCACCAGGTGAAAGAAGACGCGTCCGGCCAGCTCGAGATCGGGTCGCAGGCTGTGCAGAAACGATTCGACGCTGTCCTGGCGGGCGCGTATCGAGGACTGGAAAAACTGGTTCAGCCCCTGCCAAAAGTCGAGCAGCCGGGACGGCGACAAATATTCGAATCCCAGCTCCACCGGCGCGTTGGCCACGCAGTCTTGCAGCCACTCCGAATCGGGTGGCGCGACCGCTGCCTTGTGGCGCAGGGATTCCAGATCCGGAGTCAGAGCCAGGCGGCCGACGAACTCGGCGGCGAACTCGCGCCAGTAGGCAAGCGACTCCGACAGCTCGATCCGGGCGGGAACGAAGCCCAGGTGGAAAAGCCAGCTTGCGTCTTGCTCGTGGAAGCGTTGAAAGGCTTCGCGCTGCACCGCGTTTGCGGACTCCGCAACGGGTTGCCCGGCCGGCTGCCATTCCAGAAGCAGCTCGTCGGCGGTCAGGATGGCGACAAGCTGCTGCGGCTGTCGAGGTGTAATATCAGACATCCTGATCTCCTGTGCTCAAACCAGGTTCCGGGGTCGGGGGTTCGGGTCATTGCGGGGAACCTTTCGGGCGACGGTAGAGGCCAAAGGACACTCGTTCGAGGGCGCCCTCGCGAATGGCGCGCTGCAAAGTGTTGCTGACTTGTGTCTTGCTCCAGGCCGGGAGCTTCTTGCGCAAGACGCTCAGGTCGAATCCCTGGCGCGTGCGGGGGGCGGCCGCCGTCAGTTGCTCGACCATCGAGCCGGCAGTCGGTTTCACCGGTTGGGAAGGCTGCTTTGCGGACTTGGACTTGGGCTGGCCCCGGGTGGCCTGCGGTTTGGCTTTGGCGACCGAGCCGGCCTTTGCCCGCGGCTTGCCGCCGCCTTTGCCGACTGCGGCCGCCTGTCGCTGGCGGGTTTTCCCCGCTTTTTTGACTTTTGCCTTGGTTTCGGCTTTGCCTTTGCCGCGGGACGAAGTTTTCGGTGCCGCGGCGGCAGGAGACTCGGGGGCGAGGGCGCCCGTCTCCTCGAACTCGATTCCGAACACTTCCGCAATGTCGGCATCCTCCAGTATGTCATCGCCGGCGGCGCCGTCAGCCTTATTCAGCCATTGTTCGGCGGTGGCGTCGACGGTTTTGGCAATCAGCTCGTCCATCGCCACCTGGCGCAGGGAGAACAGCATCTCCGGCTGGTTGTCGAGGCGATTGCCGATGCCGTAGAGTGCGGCGGCGACATGTTTGCACATCGAGGCCCAGTCCGGGCAGGAGCAGTCGAACTGGATTTCCCGCGGGCTCGGGAACAGTCCGTCGCCGCGGGCGAAGAAGGCTTCCCGCAGGGCTTCCGGGAATTTTCCGGCCAGCAGATCGGCCAGCGAGTCGAGCTGGACCAGGGCGGCTTCCCGCAGTTGTCCCCAGGTTTTTTTGGCCAGCGGCTTGATTTTTATTTCCACCTTGTAGGGTCGGCTGCGGCTGCCCTGGACCAGGGCGGTGGCCTGGCCGCCCTCGATTTGCAGGTCGAGCACGGCGCCGTGGCGGAGATAGCTGCGGCCGCGGCCGATCCGGTTGCTGTAGTCGGCATAGCGTTCGAGGTTGGCGTTCCAGCTCTTGCCCCACCATGTCGAGGCGATGCTTCGGCCGTTTACGGTCACCGGCTGAACGGCCTGGTTGCTCTTGCGCAGCTTGGCCGCACTCTGCTGGTTGCGCCATTTCTTTTCGGACACCGGCACATATTCCGGATACCCGTAGTCGTATCGTCCGTAGCGCGCCATTGTTTTCTCCTTTTGTTTGTCTCTTGTCGGGAACCTTTGGCATTTAGTCGGGTCTGAATCAATGAAATCGGGAATGGTGCAAGACTTTTTCCCGGAACCCTATAGACTCCGGTATTGATGTTTTTCTCTCCTCCTTCTCTCAATGCCGGAGTCTTCTTTTTTTGCCTTGAACCATTAACTATTCACACACCCTCCCGAACCCGCAAAGCATCCATGGTCGAATTCGCATGAGTTAATCAGGTTAGTGTTGTAGGGTCACGACTCCGGATTCTCGCCATACGACTGGAGCAGGCGGCGCAAGGCGGCGATCTGGCGCGGCGACAGCGAGCCTCTGCTCTGCCACTGGCCGCGGATCGAGTCGGCGAATTCACGGTCGTCGAAGACTCGCCCCCTGACTTTGCGCGGCTCTTTCCATTGTTCAATCCGAGCGAGCGCCTCGATCATTTCCTGCACCTTCTTTTTTTCGTCGTCCGTCATGGCCGGCTTGTCCGCTTTGTTTCCCAGGTCTTCGAAGTTCAGCCCATGTTCGGCCTGCCAGCTTTCGAAATCGGGAATCTGCTCGCGATAGCGCAGGGCAAGCTGGGTCAGCGCCTTCTTCTGGGCGGGGCTCAGGGCGCGGCCGGATTCCTTCTGGCGCTTGAGCGAGCGATAGAATTTGGCGTCGTCATAGGTTCTGCTGCCCCGCTTCTGCGGCGGTTGCCAGGCTACTTTGTCAAGCTTGTCGAGCAAGGCTTCGGCCATCGGGTCGGCGGCGGCTTCCGACTCGTTGTCCGCCTGGTTCTCCCGGCTTCTATCGACCAGTTGGCGCATTTCCCGGTCGATGCCCAAGTCTTCGGCCAGGCGGTCGAGTCCGGGGATTTGATCGGCGTAGCGGGCGGCCAGCGCCAGCAGGGCGCGCCACTGCTTGTCGGAGAGCGGCTTTTCCCCCTTCTCCGCCTGTTCCTTGAGCGAGAGGAAGAATTTTTGGTCGTCGTACACGCGCCGTCCGACCTTGCTGGGCTCGCGCCACGCCAGGCTTTCCGGGAAAGCGGCGAGCAGGCGGGCTATTTCCTGCTGATGCGGGGCGTCCAGCAGCTCGGCGTCGGTGACATTCTCGGAGAAGTCACCGTAGAATCGTTCGAGCATGTGCACCATGTTTTCGCGCCCCTCCTCGACCGCGTCGAGCTGGTCTTCCATGTCGGCCGTGAACTTGACCTGGAACAGGCGATCCATATTGGCCACCAGGTAGTCGTTGACGGCGAAGCCCAGTTCGGTCGGCAGCAGGCGCCCCTTTTCGCGCTCGACATAGCGTCTGGTCTGAATCGTGTTGACGATCGAGGAGTAGGTCGAGGGGCGGCCGACCCCGTTCTGTTCCAGCTCGCGCACCAGGGTGGCCTCGGAAAACCGCTTGGGGGGCTGGGTGAAGGACTGTTCCCGGTCAAGTTTGAGCAGGCGGCAGGGGTCGCCCTTGCCCAAATCCGGCAGAGTGGCTGGCGCGGTTTTCTTCTGGTCTTCGTCGTCGTCGTCGATATCGCGATCCTGGAAGACTTTGGTGAAGCCGGGAAACACGGTTTCGGTGACCGTGCTGCGGAACAGGTAGTCGTGCTCCAGCTCTCTGGCCTGCGGCTTCAGTTCCAGGGAGGTCTGGCGCAATTGGGCGGGCGCCATCTGGCTGGCCACGAAACGCTGCCAGATCAGGCGGTAGAGTTTCAACTGGGGCGGGGTCAGGTGGGAGGCCAGGCTTTCCGGGGTGCGCCGGGGGTCGGTCGGCCGGATCGCCTCGTGCGCCTCCTGCGCCGCCTTGCGGGCCCGGTAGCGATTGGGTTTCTCGGGCACGTATTCCGGGCCGAAGGCTTCGGCGATGAAGGCGCGGGCTGCCTCCTGCGCGTCTTTGGCGACCGCGAAGGAGTCGGTTCGCATATAGGTGATCAGGCCGGTGGCGCCGCTGTCCGCCAAGTCCACGCCTTCATACAGTTGCTGCGCCGTGGCCATGGTCTGGCGGGTGGTCATGCGCAGGCGGGCTCCCGCCACCTGCTGCAAGGTGCTGGTGATGAACGGGGGGGCGGCGCGCTGCTGCTTGCGCTGAGTGATGCGGTCGGTTACGGCGAAAGATTGCTTGTCGATTTCGGCGGCCAGGCGGTTGGCGCTGTCGCCGTCGGGAATGACGGGCTTTTTCCCGTCCAGCTTGAACAGTTGGGCGGCGAACCCCGCATTTTTGTCGAGCGGCGAGAACCACCCGGTCAGAGTCCAGTATTCCTCGCTCTTGAAGTCGCGGATGGCTCTTTCCCGCTCGCAGACCAGACGCAGCGCCACCGACTGCACGCGGCCGGCGCTGGTGCCTTTTTTGACATGTTGCCAGAGCAGGGGGCTGACCTTGTATCCGACCAGGCGGTCGAGGATGCGGCGCGCCTGCTGCGCGGCCACTTTGTCCTGGTCGATCGACTGCGCCTCGGCAAAGGCCCGCTGGATGGCCGAGGGGGTTATTTCATGGAACGACACCCGGTGGAATTCGGCCTTGCCGGCATTTTGCAGTTCCTCGGCCAGGTGCCAGGCGATCGCTTCGCCCTCGCGGTCGGGGTCGGTCGCCAGGTAGATGTCTGTGGCCTGGCGGGCTTCGCGCCGCAGTCCGGCCATGACTTTCTTGCCGCTTGGAGTGAGCACGTACTTAGGCTCGAACCCCTGCTTGACGTCAATGCCGAGGGTTCGTTCCGGCAGATCCCGAACATGCCCCATGCAGGCCACCACCTTATAGTCGCGGTCGAGAAAGCGTCCGATGGTTCGCGCCTTGGTCGGGGATTCCACAATTACCAGGGATTTGGACATAGAGATTCAAAGCTCCACAATGAAAAGGTTAACGAAGCGCGACTCGCTTGCCGGGCATCTGCTCGACCAGGTGTCGCATTTCCAGTTGAATCAAGGTTGCCAGCACCAGATGCGCCGGTTCACCGCTCTGGGCAATCAGATCGTCGATCTGCATTTCGTCGCGGCCGAGCAGTTCGAGCAGGCGGCTTTCCAGCTCGCTCAGGCTGGCGGCGGCCGGCGGCGGCGGCGGCGCGGTTGCCGCGTCGGCGACCTCGGCCATCTGCCTTTCGGTCGGCTTCGCCGTTTGCGCGATGCCGGGAAAGGGTTGGCCGAAGGAGAACTCGACCGCAATATCCTCGAAGCGTTCGACCAGTACGGCGCCGTCCTTGAGCAGGCTGTGGCAGCCGCGCGACTGCGGCGAGTCGACTTGTCCAGGCACCGCGAAAACCCGCCGATTCTGCTCCATTGCCAGGTTGGCCGTGATCAGGGCGCCGCTGCGTGTGCCGGCCTCGACGACCACGGTTCCCTGGCTGAGTCCGGCGATCAGCCGGTTGCGCATGGGGAAGGTCAGGCGGGTCGGCTTCATGCGCATGGGCAATTCCGAAATCAGCAAACCCTGACGGCAAATTTCTCGGGCCAGCTCGCGGTTTTCCGGAGGATAGATTTGCGCCAGTCCGCCGCCCAGCACGGCGACGGTGCAGCCGTCGGCTTCGACTGCGGCCCGGTGCGCCACTGTGTCGATGCCGCGGGCCAGGCCGGAAACCACGCTCCAGCCGTCGTAGACCGCCGCTTCCGCCAGGTGTCTGGCCACTCGCGCTCCGTAGTTGGTCGGGCCGCGGGTGCCGACCAGGGCGAGAGAGCGGGACAGGCGGGATATCGCCTCAAGGTTGCCGCGCAGGTACAGCAGAAGCGGGGGATCGGCGATTTCCCGCAGCAGCTCGGGGTAGGCGGCATGGTCGCGACAGACGATTTCGACCCCGGCTCGCGCCGCCAGCCGCTTCTCCGCCTCCGGGTCGCAATGGTCGCGCCAGCCGGCGATGATTTCGGCCAGGCGGGGGCTGATGCCGGGGGTTTCGGCGAGCTGGCGCGTCGAGGCGCGCAGGATGGCGACCGGATCGCCCAACCGCCGCAACAGCTGATTGGCCCGGCCCGAGCCGATTTCGGGCAGCAGATTGAGGGTCAGATAGGCGTCAGCCGCGTTCACCGCGTTTCTCCATAGCTTTGAGGATCATCGCTTCGTCGACGTCTTCAACCGGGCGGACCTGCCCGATCGCGGTCGGCAGGATCAGGCGCAGTCGTCGGTTCCGGCTTTTTTTGTCATGCCGCATGGTTTCGAGAGCCAGTTTCGGGTCGAAGGCGAACGGAAGGCGGGTCGGCAGGTTGAACTTGCGCAGCAGCTCATGCTGGTTTTCCGCCACTTCCGGCATCGCCATTTCGAGGCTGACTGCCAGATCGACGGCGATCGCCATGCCAAGTGCCACGGCGGCGCCGTGGGTCAGTCTGCCGTAGCCGGCCAGCACTTCCAGGGCGTGTCCGAAGGTATGGCCGTAGTTGAGGATTTCACGCAATCCGCCCTCCCTTTCATCCTGCCCGACCACCTGCGCCTTCAACCGGCAGCAGTGCGCCACCACTTCCTCCATGGTCTTCGGCTCGCGAGCCTTGATCGGAGCCGGGCGGTCGCGGAGAAAGTCGAAGAAGTCGCGATCCATAATCATCGCGTACTTCACCACTTCGGCCAGTCCGCAGCGGAATTCCTCTTCCGGCAGGGTGGCCAGGGTTTGCAGGTCGGCCACCACCAGGCGCGGCTGATGGAAGGCGCCGACCAGGTTCTTGCCGGCCGGCAGATCCACGGCCACCTTGCCGCCGACACTGCTGTCGACCAGAGCCAGCAGGCTGGTCGGCCATTGGATGTAGTCGATCCCTCGCATGTAGGTGGCGGCGACAAAGCCGCCAAGGTCGCCGGCCACGCCGCCGCCGAGCGCGATGATCAGCGAGCCGCGATCCAGGCCGGCTGCTACCGCCTGCTCGTAAAGGAAGTTGGCGGAAGCGAGGGTCTTCGACTTTTCGCCGGGCGCGAAGACCGCGGTCTCCACCAATTGCGCTCCGGCCGTCTGCAAGCTTGCACGCACGCCCGCGCCGTACAGCTTGTCCACATGGGCGTCGGTGATCAGCAGGCAGCGGCGGTTGCGGGTCAGGCCGCGCAGTTCCTCTCGGCAAGTCTTTGCGCCGGCGACCGCCTGCCCGATATGGATGCGGTAGTCGGAATTCTCGGTTTTGACTTCTACTGTGCGCATTGCGTCTCCATGCGAATTCTGCCATGCGTGGTTGCTGGCTCATTTTAAGCAGAGGCAAACGAAGACAGCCAAGGTTCAATCGCGGAGCGATTAAAAAGATCTTCGCTCCAGGCTGTCGCGTGGAAAAATAAGGGCGATTGGCGATTTTGCGAGAATTGTGCCGAAAATTGACCGGTCTCCCGGCTGAAGCGCGATGGCTTTCAGCGATTCGGCACAGAGGCAGTCACGGTGGCGCCGGGCGGAATCTCGATCCGGGGAAGGCCGAAACAGGGGGCCGCCCCCAAAGGCCGGTCGGCCTCCCCGCCCTTTTCGCACAAGGCTTTGACCGATGCAGAAAATTCGGTTGGATTGTGGACATGAACAATCGCGCCATTCTCCTTGTCAAAGTTCGGGTTAAAGGATCAGGGCACGCGGAGCAGGCGGCGGAAGAGGAACATCAATGGCAGGTAGGCGATGATATAGGTCATCAGCCAGCCGGCGTTCCAGTCGATGCCGAGGCGACGCAACGGCTGCCAGAAGATGTCGTCGCCCAGCGAGGGGCGCCTTTGGTAGACCGCCTCCAGTTCGCGCAGAACGGTGTCGTCTCGACGGGGCAGGACTCGCTGCACGGGGGGGCGGATGGGGTCGACGATCTCCCGCGGCTCCGGCGCATGTCGCTTGCCGAGCACCAGGTGGGTGGCCAGGGACTGGCTGCCGTCATGGGTGGTGATCGAGATCGGGAAGCGTCCGCCCTGTTCGGTCGGGGTGTGAATGTTCCAGGAGAGCCAGCGCGGCGGAATTGGCCGGGCCAGGTAGGCCGCCAGGTCGGCCAGAGTTTGCCGACGGGCCCATTCGCCGGCGGCCCGCAGCTCCCAGGGTTGATCTTGGCGCACTGCCGACGGCGAGCGGCGCCATTCGCGTTGCAGTCGCTCGAGAGTGGCGCGAATCGGCGGGTTGCTCTGTTCGGCCGGGGTCATGGAGTCGATTACCAGAGCCGGATCGACCCGCAGTTGAACCGGATCAACGTAGTCTCCATCGACCAGAGCCCGGACATATGCGGTGGCGCCCGGTTCGGGGTTGTGCCATACCGACTCCGCCCGCTGCGGAATCCAGATGAACACCAGAAGCATTGGCCCGAGCAGCACGGCCAAGGGCACGAACGAGGCGAGCAGAGTGCGGGCCTGAACCTGCCCGGCCATCTTCTGCATGGCTTTGCGCCGTTCGCTGTCGGCGGCCAGTTGCCGCGCCTGTTTTTGCAGTTTGCCGGCGCGGATTTTGGCTTCGCGCAGACGATGGTTGTCGGTCAGCCAGCGTTGTCCGGCCATGCACAGCACGGCAAAGGTGCCGGCCAGGATGGCCACGGTGGCGGGCCAGCCCAGAGCCGCGGCCAAAGGCAGCAGGGCGCGGTCGAGCAGGCGGAAGGCCGGCTGATAGAGCCAGGCTTCCGGCAGCAGGTAGAGGCCGCCGAAGAAGATGGCCCACAGGAGCAAGAATCGGTTGCGCAAGGCGGCCGCGCTTCGTTCGCGCCGTCCCGGCGGTGGCGGAATCTGGCGGCAGGGAATGGTTTCGGCCTTCATCTTTTCTTCCGCGGCCTCCGCGTCGGCTCCCTGCCGCGCCACCACTCCATGGTCGCCGTCGACTCGCACTTCCTCGCTTTCATGGAGCAGGCGAGTGGCGTCGGGCACGACCACGGCGGGCACTCCCATTTCCCTGGCCACCACGGCGCCGTGCGACAGACTGCCGCCACACTCCAGCACGATGGCCGCCGCATTGCTGAACAGGGGGGTCCAGTTGGGGTCGGTGCTGGGGCAGACCAGGACATAGCCGCGACCCAGATTTTCGGCGGCGTCCGGGGACAGGACAATGCGAACCGGCCCCTCTGCCCGGCCGTCGCTGACGGCCAGGCCGCGGTATTGACCGGCCGCCGAATCGGCGACCGCGGACTCGCCCAGAGCGTCCAGGTCGCCGGCGGTGATCAAAGTCGGCAGACCGAGTTTGTCTTCGGCTCTTCGGGCTCGTTCGCGTTCGGCCAGCAGGTGCAGCGGGGCGAAGCCGGTGGTCAGGGCGTCGTGCAGCTCGTCGAACGAAAGCAGGCAGGCGTTGTCAATGTCGAGTCGCCGCTGCGCCTCCAGAACCAGATCCCGCAGCAGGTCGTAGCCCATCATCAGGAAGTGCTTGCCGTCCTCGCGGAAGCGCTGATAGCGATGGACCAGCTCCACCGCCGCCTGCAGTTCCTGGGCGGCCGACGGGGAAAGCTGTTCTTTCAGTTCGCTCAGTTTGGCCACCGCGCCTTCGCTCTGTCGGCGATGTCTTTGCATGGGCGAGAGATCGCCGCGCAGGTGTTCGCCCATCTTGCGGGCATCCTCGGGACGCTCGCGCCAGCGCCGAGTGGCAAGGTCGAACTCCTGCGGGGCGCGATGGCCGAATTCGCGCAGCCATCCGGCGAATTTGTCCTGGTCGTGTTCGGTGGTGGCCTGATAAAGTTTTTCCGCCGAATTCACGGTCGAGTCGGGGCTGCCGCCCGCCGCCACCTGCTGCAGCAGGCTGTCGGCCGGTTCGTTCCAGAACTGTTCGCTCAGCAGCTCGCGAAGGTTCTGCATGGCTCTGGCCAGGATCAGGGTGGGCAGCAGGGATTCCGGTGCGAACTCGTCCATCACGCGGCGGCGTCTTTCCTCCCACAGCTCGCGCCATTGCCGGGTGGTCAGCTCTTGCAGGTCGCGCTTTTTCTCGGCAGCGATCCAGGCGGTGAATTCGGGGGCGATCTCCCGGTCGAAGCGCTGGTCGAAATCGACCGCCAGCGCGTCGAGGTTGGCGTTGACTTCCTGCAGTCTGCGGTTGATCCGGTAGCGGGCGGCCGCCGTGCCGGAGGGCACTGACGGCGGCTCCTGGGAGGCGCCGGGGTTGTCCCGCAGGCACCGCAAATCATAGGCGTAGGGAAAGTTTTCGAAAAAGAGTTCGGATGATCGGCTCAGATCCATGTAGACCCGACCCGCGATCAGCTCGAGGAATCCCTGTTGGCAGACGGTTTGCGACGGTTCGAATCCGGCTTTGCGATAAAGGTTGCCGAAACCGCCCGCCCCACTCATGAAGTGGCCGATCACGCTCCAGGTCAGAGGCGTGGGGTGGGGCAGGGTTTCGCCCAGGTTGTGACGCACCCAGGCTCCCTGCCCGCGGGCGGCCGCGTTCCGCAGCTTCCGGCGGTTCTCGCTCAGGCACAATTCCTGGCTCTCGATCTCCTCGATCGTGGTGATGGCTCGGGTTTGCAGCAGAAAAAGCCGGTCGCCCTCGAAGCCCCATTCGATGTCCTGCGGAGCGCGGAAATGAGTGGCCACCCGGCGTCCCAGCCGCCACAGTTCAAGCACCTGCCGGGAGTTCAGGCAGGGGACTTCTCTCTTCTCCGGCGGGGTCGGCTGTTCGCCGCCGCCGCTCGCGGGCAGCCAACTGGCCTTGTCGCCGACGGTTATGTCCAGCACCTTGCCGGTGGCCTGGTCGAGAATCATGGTGTCCGGCTGGACGCGGCCGCTGACCACGCTTTCCCCCAAGCCCCAGCTCGCCTCGATCAGCGCCTGCTCCATGGCGCCGGCCCGGGGATTGGTGGTGAAGAGGACGCCGGCGATATCGGCCGCCGCCTGACGCTGCACGACGACCCCCATGGCCACCGACTCCGGCCGCATGCCGTGCCGGGCCAGGTAGCTGCGGGTGCGCGGCGAGTCAAGGCTGGCCCAGCAGGTTTCGACCGCCTGCAGCAGGGCTTCTTCGCCCTGCACATTGAGCACGGTCTCGTATTGCCCGGCCATCGAGGCGTCCTCGCGATCTTCGGCGGTGGCGGAAGAGCGCACGGCGACCGTGGGACGGCCAAGCCCGGCATAGGCCGCGAGGATCGCGGCTTTCACCTCCGTCGTTGGTCCGAAGGACTCCTGGCGGCTCGCCTGCTCCCGGCTCTGGCGATAGGCCGCGGTGGTGATCGCGAAGCCGCCGGGCACCGGAAAGCCGGCCTGCAGAAGGCGGCCGAGATTGACCGCCTTGCCGCCGACTTGCTGGTTGGCCAGGCATTGCACCAGATCCAGGGTGTACGAGAGGTTTTCCCGGTTCATCTATACTCGCTCCCTTCGAAAGCCCGCAGCCCGCCGGTCTCGCTGCCGACCACCAGGCGGCCGTCGACCAGGATCGGCGAGCTGATCGACAGTCCCATTTCGCCCGGCCGACCGGGTTGGTTCAGGTAGTGCTCCTCGATCAGTTCGCCGTTGGCCGCGTCGAGCACTGCCATATAGCCGTCGTTGCTGACCGCATAGACCAGGGCGCCGGTGAACACCGGGCCGGCCAGTGCCATGCCGCCGCGGGGAAAGGTGTAGCGCCACAGTTCACGCCCTTGCTCGTTCAGGTCGAAGGCCGCGATCTGGCCGCGTCTTCGTCCGTCGACCACAGCCGTGCGCACCGGTGCCACGGCGGTCTGTCCCTTGACCGCGATCGGGCCGAGCACACTGTCGTCAAGCTCGATGCGCCAGCGCTCCTCGCCGCTGGCGGCGTCCAGCGCCAGAATCACGCCGGCCGGTTCCGGGGCGGTGAACACATAGTCGCTGTTGCCGCAGCCAATCAGCACCAGGTCGTCGGCCAGGGTGACCGCTCCGACTGCCGGGTAGGGGGTGTCGACCTGCCAGATCAGACGCTCCTGGCCGCGCTCGGCCAGAATCTCGTCCGGCTCGATGCGCAGGGCGACCGCCTGGTTGCCGTTGACTCCGGCTCCGGCATAGACTACGCCGTCGCGAATCGCGGGCGACCCCTCGGGGTCGTTGATCTGGTAGCGCCACAGCTCTTCGCCGGTGCTGATGCGGACCGCGAACAAATAGCCGGGATGGCCGCGCCCCTCGGGATCGCCGCGCGGCCGCCGCTCCGGACCGACCTCGATGGCGCCGGCGCCGGCCACCACAATGTCGCCCTCGATCGCCGGTGAACTCTCGATGTGCAACGGGGTCGGCACCTTCCAGGCCAGTTCTCCGGTTTCGGCCTCCAGGCAGAGCAGCTCGCAATTGTCGTCGTCGTGCAAACCCTGGCCGATGATCAGGTGGCGGCCGTCGGCGGTGATCGCGGGCGAGCTAAAGAAGCCTTTCATTTCCCGGTCGGCGGCTTCGTCGACCATTTCGGCGAGCCAGAGTTCCTGGCCGGTCTCGGCGTCGAGCGCGAAGATCATGCCGAAGGTGCCGGTCGGGTCGATGATGGTGGCGGTGCCGAAGACGCGACCGTCCGCCTTGAGCGGGGAACTCAGGTTGCTGGCGAAATCGTCGGCGTAATATTCCCAGGCCAGTTGCAGACCAACCGGCATCGGGCCGCCGTCGTAGCCGCTGCGCTGTTGGTTCAGGCGAAAAACCAGGGGCTGTCGGCCGTCCCGCGCGACTGCGACCGGGTCTTCGACCGGCCGTTCGGCCGCCGGCTGTCGGGCTTCGGCGCGGATGATTTCCAATGCCACCTGCGACCAGTCGCCGCCGCCTGCCAGCATGGTTCCGGCCGATTCGCGTCGCGGCGATCCGGCTTTCGGCTCCTCCGCATTCATCGCCCAGGTAACCCCGAAATAGCCGCCGACCGCCAGAACCGCGATCAGGGCGGGGATCCATGGGTGTCTTCGGCAGGCTCGCCACAGCTCCCGCGGTTTGAACAGAATCGCCACCGCGCTGACCATTGCCGCCATGATCGCGGGGAGGGCGGCGGCTCCGGTATTGACCAGTACCGGAACCACTCCGAGATTGAAGTCGAAGGGGGAAAGTGAAAAAGAGTCGAACATGTCTGGTGCTCCTGGATGGTTTGTCCTTAGACCTAATTGGCTGGCGAAGAGTTCAGGCGAACCGCCTGCGGGTTGCTAAGGTGTGCGGAATTGCCTACGCTTTATCTGTCGGCGGGAAATGAGATTTTGATCCAGGCAACAATGCACTTTTTGGTGACTTTTGACATTTTTTCAAGGTTTGTACTGTAAGCCAGGGTATGAGAACGTTCAAGCCGACTCGTTGTAATGCGTCAGCGACCTTAACTTGCCCCGTTTTCGAACAGGTCAGGGACTTGTCTGTTTTTTTGGCTCTTTCTCAAAACGAATGGGTTGCTAATAGTTTTTTCTTTGCGCAAAATTTTTGTTGTCATAATCCTTTGGCAAACAAGTGGCTATGGAAGATGGCGGAGAGGCAGGGATTGTCGTTCGCTGGCGCTCACTGCCCCGCTGTCGCGGAGCCCGTCTCGCTGGCGCTCGGCTCGAACCCCGGGGGTTCTCATCCCTGCCAGCGGACGCGGAACGGGAATAGAAGGATGGCGGAGAGGCAGGGATTCGAACCCTGGGTACCCGGAGGGTACAATGCATTTCGAGTGCACCGCCTTCGTCCACTCAGCCACCTCTCCATAAGGCACGACAAACGACCGTCCGCGCGATCCCGGGACGGGTGGCGCGGGGAATTGTAATATGATGCGATTCGGCCTGATTGCAACCGGTGGCGGATTGAATTCAGGCTTGCGCCGATTATTTTCCGTCATGCTGAAAACTCGAATAGTAAAACCGGAAATTGAGCCGATGCTGGTGATGGGCGAGGAGTTGGCCGGGCAGGGCAAGTATCTGGCCGACGAATCGCGCCGCAGCGGCTATGCCGACGCCCTGGTCCTGCCGCGCTCGACGGCGGAGGTCTGCGCGGCGGTGCGAGTCGCGATCGCCCGCGACTGGCCGATTACGGTTTCCGGGGCGCGCACCGGGATCGCGGCCGGGGCGGTGCCCGAGGGCGGCATGCTGCTCAGTCTGGAGCGGATGAACCGGATTTGCGGACTTCGCAAACTGGACGGCGGACGGCTGGCCGTGCGCTGTCAGGCCGGGGTCAGCCTGAAGGAGTTGCAGAGTTCTCTGCGGCGCTGCAAGTTCAGCGACGAGTCGAGCTGGGAGCAGAGCAGTCGGGAGCTGCTTTCGCAACTGCGGGAGAGTCCGTGCTTCTTTCCGCCGGATCCGACTGAAACCGGCGCTTCCCTGGGGGGGGTTGTGGCCTGCAACGCTTCCGGCGCCCATACCTTCCGCTACGGCCCGGCCCGACCCTATGTGCAGGGGTTGTCGGTGGTGCTGGCGGATGGCGAACTGCTCGAGTTGGAGCGCGGTCAGGCTCGGGCGGATGCCGACGGCCATTTTTTCCGGCAGCGGGCCGACGGCCGTCGCGAGCGCGGGCGGGTGCCGCGGCTGTCTCCGCCGTCGACCAAGAACGCGGCCGGCTATTGCAGTGGGCCGGGAGTGGATTTGATTGATCTTTTCATCGGCAGCGAGGGGACTTTGGGGGTGATTGTCGAAGTTGAAGTGGGGTTGTTGCCGCAGCCGGGCTGCGCTTCGGCCAACCTGATTTTTCTGCCGTCGGAGGGGGCGGCTCTCGACTTGACCGAAAGTCTGCGATCCCGTCGCGATGAGCTGAAGCTGGAGGCGATCGAGTATTTCGACGCGGGGTCTTTGCGCTTTCTGCGAACTCTGCGTCGGGATCTGGGGGCGACTTCGGGGGTGCCGGAATGTCTGCCGGCGGCGGCGGAGTGCGCGATCTATCTCGATGTCGGAGCCGAGGATGACGAGTTGCCGGGGATTGTCGAGAGCCTGTGCCGGGCGGTGGCGGCGGCGGGCGGGAATCCGGAGCTGTGCTGGTCGGCCCACGAGGAGGACGAGCGCGAACGCCTGCGCTGTTTCCGGCATGCCTTGCCGGAGGCGGTCAATCAGCGTATCGCCATGATCCGGCGGGATCATCCGGGGGTGACCAAGCTGGGCACCGACATGGCGGTGCCGGACGCGCAGTTGCGGGCAGTGGTGGCGCTTTATCGGGAGAAACTGGCCGAGGCCGGCTTGGAATACCTGATCTTCGGGCATGTCGGCGACAACCATTTGCATGTCAATATTCTGCCCGAAACCCCGGAGCAGTACGAGCGGGGCAAGCGGTTGTACCTGGAGTTTGCCCGGCGAGTGGTCGAGATGGGGGGATCGCCGGCGGCCGAACATGGAATCGGCAAGCTGAAGCGGGAGTTTCTGGAGCTGCTGGCGGGCGCCGGGGGGGTGGCGGAGATGCGGCAGTTGAAGAGGTTTCTCGATCCGGGGAACCGGCTGGGCAGGGGGACTTTGTTCGCATGAAAATCGCGGTTTGCTTAAAGCAGGTGCCGGATACGGTTGACTTGCAGTTGGATCCGGAGACCAACACGCTTTTGCGGGAGGGTGTGCAGGCGGTGCTCAATCCGCTCGACGCCTTCCCCTTGGAGGCCGGCTTGCGGCTGCGCGAGCGAACGGGCGGAACGGTGACCGCCTTCAGCATGGGGCCGCCGATGGCGGTGCAGGTGTTGCGCAAGGCGGTGGCGATGGGGGTTGACGATGGAGTTCTGCTTTCCGACCGGGCTTTTGCCGGCGCCGACACCTGGGCTACTTCGCTGGCTTTGGCGCGGGCTCTGGCCAAGTTCGGTCCGTTCGACTTGATCCTGTGCGGCAAGCAGGCGGTGGACGGCGACACCGCCCAGGTCGGCCCCGGGATCGCGGCCCATCTCGGTCTGCCGCAGGCAACCTATGTGACCGGGATCGAGGTGCTGGAGGCAAAATGTCTGCGGTTGCAGCGCCTGTTCGAGTCCGGAACCGCAGTCTTGCAGGCGGCCTGCCCGATCTTGCTGACCGTGCTCAAGCAGGCCAACGAACCGCGCCTGCCGAACCTGGCCGGTCGTCGCCGGTCTCTGGCTTTCCGGCCGAAGACGGTGACCGCCGCCGATCTTGAGCTGGCGCCGGAGGAAGTGGGGCTGGCCGGATCGCCGACCCGGGTGGTGCATGTGGCCAGTCCGGAGCGCAGGCGCGGGCATTTGCGGATCGAAGGCGAGCCGGCCGCCTGCTCCCGGCAATTGCGGGAGCAGCTTGCGGCCTGGGGGTTTGCTGAATAATTCATGCGAATTTTGGCGGCCTGGGGGTTTGGGCAGGGAGCCAAATCGACCGCCGACTAATTATTGAAGCCAAAAGAGACCGCCGTCCGGTTTGCCTGATCTGTCCAATCTGCCTGATCTGTCCGATCAATTGTCTTCTATGCCTGGCCGCTGGCGCGGCGCCAGAGCAGCCAGGTGACTTCCTCGCGATAGGTGGCCGTCGAGGGATAGGCGGGCAGGGGCGACTCGGGGCTGGCGGCGCCGATCAGGCCGCGATTGTGCAGGGCGTGCGCGGTCAGGCGATAGAGGTCGGCCAGCAGCAGGCGGAAGTTTTGAGGACGGCTGGGCTGCAGGCGCGAGCCAAGGTATTGATAGGAGAAGTTTTCGCCGTCGATCCGATAGCGCAGTGGCGGCGCGGCATCGAGCAGCCAAATCTCGACTACCATGGTGGGTTCGCGAACCGTGCGGTAGGAGACGTCTACGACCGTGTCATGCCGGATGCCGCCGAAGCGGGTGGAGCTGGCGCGGCGCACAACGCGCTTCTTCTCTATCTTCTTCTGTTTTTCTTCAACAACCGAGCCGGCGGAGGCCATCGAGACTTCGCGCCACTGGCGGGTGGCAGGCTGCCCCAGATGGTTATATATGACAAGCGAGTTCTCCAGGCAGTCGATTCTGCGGCATTGGGTAGCGGGCGGCAGCAGGGGCAGTCGCTGGTCTTCGACGATGGTCGTCCCGACTCCCTGCCTGGCCAGGGCGTGGTGCAGAGTTTCAGCCTGATTGTAGGGCAGGCCGCGGACGATGATGCCATAGGCGGTCTTGGCCATGTTGGCGGCATCCAGATCAGTCAGGCTGGGCAGCTCGCGGAAGGCGTTTCTGAGGGCGATTGTCGAAGGCGGCTGCAAGGAGTTCTGCATAATCGCGTAGGCCATGGGTATTTCTCCCTATTTAGTTTAAACATGGTGTGATTGAAGATGAATATATGCCGTGCTATAGGTCTGGCAAGTTCATTGACAATCCCTACAGACGGACGATGAATCTTGCACCATGGCAGTTGGCATCAAGCTCTTGCCCATCCGGCTGTCGCCATTTACATTAACAAGGATGGAACGAAGCGAGAATTTTTCGACCCAGAATGTGCCGACGACGGCGGGCGTATACCTGTTCCGCAATCGTTCGGGGCAGGTGATCTATGTCGGCAAGGCCAAGGTTTTGCGCAAGCGTCTGGCCAGCTATTTCCGACCGTCGCGCCGCCGCACCGCCGATCCCAAGCTGCGCTCGCTGCTCAACAGCATCGCCTTTTTCGAGTATCACGAAGTGCGCAACGAGGCGGAGGCTCTGCTTTTGGAGTCGCGCCTGATCAAGCAGTATGCTCCGCGCTACAATGTGGATTTGACCGACGACAAGCGGTATCTGCTGATCTGCGTCGATCCGACCGAAGCCTTTCCCCGGCTCAAGCTGGTGCGGATGAAGCGGGACGACCACCGGCTCTACTTCGGCCCTTTCCCGCACGCTCGGGTGTTGCGGGACACGGTGAACTTCCTGTCGCGCCGTTTCGGCTTGCGCACCTGCAAGGTGGCGGTTCCCGACGAGGAGACTTGCCGGCATTGCCTGGAATCGGCGATTCGCAATTGCAGTTGTCCCTGTCTGGGGAAAATATCGGCGGCCGAGTATCGGCAGCGTCTGGACGGGGTGGTCGAGATCTTGCAGGGGCGCCTGGGAACGCTGATCGAGGAGCTGACGGCTGAAATGAATGGCTTTGCCGAGCGTCGGCAGTTCGAGACGGCGGCGCGTCGCCGGGATATGATCGAGAATTTGCGGGCGGTCTGCCGATTCGGTTCTCTGCGCACTTTCGAGCGGCGCACCCTGGCGCCGCGAGCCGACGGCAAGGCGCGCCGGCACAGGGTGGACGAACTGACTTCCGCCCTGGGACTGGCCAGGCCGGCGCGGGTGATCGAGTGCTTCGACGTCTCCAATATCAGCGGCAGCCTGGCGGTGGCCAGCATGGTTTGCTTTGTCGATGGCGGTCCGGCCAATTCGCGCTATCGTAGGTTTCGCATTCGCCAGGTCGAGGGGATCGACGATTTCGCCATGATGCGCGAGGCCATCTCGCGCCGCTACCGGCGGGTTTTGGCGGGGCGGCGGGAATTTCCCGACCTGCTGATGGTCGACGGCGGCGCCGGCCAACTGGGCGCGGCGATTCAGGCCTTGCTTGAACTGGGGGCGCCGCCGCTGCCGGTGCTTGGCTTGGCCAAGCGGCAGGAGGAAATCTACCTGCCGGGTCGCGAGCGGCCATTGGAGCTGCCCCGGCATCATCCTGGTCTGCACTTGCTGCAGGCGATTCGCGACGAGGCCCATCGTTTCGCGATCGCCTACCATCGGCAGTTGCGCCGCCGCCGTCTGGCCGATTCGGTGCTGAACGAAATCGAGGGGGTGGGGCCGCGGCGGCGCGAACAGTTGCTGAAGGCTTTCGGCAGCGTCTCCCGCCTGCGTCGGGTTGGAGTCGAGGAGATCGCGGCCGCCGTGCCGGGGTTGGGAGTCGGGACGGCGGCTCGGGTGGTCGCATACCTGGAGCGACAAGGCGCGGGCGAAGGGTGAAACGACGAATGGCAGGCGGCAAATCGGGGCCGTGAGTCTTGTCGGCAGGTGCATTGTTGCCTGGACTGATTTTTCGGATTGCGATGGCGGACGGCCAGCCTTATCGTTGTTCGCTGTCGTTTGCCGCCGGGAAAAGGTGCAGACAATTACGCACACCTTGTCAAGTCGATGGTCAGGAACCAGTATATCAATATTAAACGAGGGTAAAAATGAACAAGCAAATGCCAGTTCCGCAACTGTTGATCGACCTTCCCTGCAAGACCGGCGAAGGTCCGCTTTGGCATCCGGATGAGAAGAGGGTCTACTGGCTGGACATTCCGGCCGGCATGATCTATCGCTGTCGGTTGGACGGCTCCGAGTTCGAGGAGTTCGCGGCCGGTGCGGAGGTCGGCGGTTTTACCATTCAGACCGATGGCAGCCTGCTGTTGTTCATGAGCCGGGGCGCGGTCAAGGTCTGGCGCGACGGCCGCTTTCTGCAGACCGTGCTCGAGCAGGTGGAAGGCGAAGTCGACAGTCGTTTCAACGATGTGATCGCGGATCCGGCCGGACGGGTCTACTGCGGCACCATGTCGAGCCGTTCCCACGGGGGGCGCTTCTATCGTCTTGATCCCGACGGCAGCCTGACCCTGCTGCGCGAGAACATGAAGACACCCAACGGCATGGGATTCTCGCCGGATTTGCGCTATTTCTACCAAAGCGACTCCGGCGCCTGCGAGATCTCGCGCTTCTCCTACGACCGTGACACCGGCGAACTGCGCGACCGTTCAGTGATCTTCTCGACCACTGCCGACGACCCGCGCGGCCGCCCCGACGGCATGACAGTGGATCAAGAAGGCTTTCTCTGGACCGCCCGCTGGGACGGCGGCCGCATAGTGCGCCACCGGCCGGATGGCGAGCCGGTCGGCGAGATTGGGTTTCCGGTGCGCAAGGTTTCCTGTCTTACTTTCGGGGGGGACGACTTGCGCACCGCCTTTTGCACCACGGCCGGCGGTTCCGGCCGCGACCGCGGCGAGGGCGAACTGGCGGGGTCGCTGTTCCGCTGCGACGTCATGCCGACGCCTGGCCGACTCGAGTTTCGTTCGCGCATCGGTCTCGGGTAGCGGCAGGCCGGCACGGCAATGCGCACCGCCGTCGTTCGGACTAATTTAAACTACGAAACACACGAAAGGGGTGGCAAGGGGAGAACCGCGAATGCACGCTAATGAACGCGAGTGGGGGAGGGGGCATTGGACAGAATAATTGGGGGACGGAAAAATGGGGGTGATGGGTTGTTGGGATTGTGGGGTTCGGAGGTTCGGGAGGAAGAGACGATGCGGGCGACGATTGGCAGTCTCCCCCTCGTTATCCGCAATCGTCCCCTGTTCCCAATTAGCCTGATTAATTCATGCGAATTCGGCCATGAGTCATTATATATTTATATTCAACATGATAGCATATTTGCCATGGAAAGTCATGTTGATGCAAAATTCATGGCCGAATTTCGCACCCTTCGGGCGAAGCCATTGTGGCGCATCTGTTTTGTTGGAAGGCATCCGCGGAGCACAAGTTCAGTAAACCCCGTTCTTTTACTGAACTT
>SLSR01000016.1 GCA_007130365.1 Lentisphaeria bacterium | reverse complement strand
ATGGCCAGATCGCCGATCTCGTCGCGCCCGGCGACCGGATCGAGAATCCGCACATTTCGAATGACCAATGAATTTCTCGCTGCCATTTTTCGCCCAATGTATTCTGTGGTTTCAGACAAACTGTAATTCTCCATTTTCGATAAACAACAGGGCTTTCCCGGGACTGCACGGAAATCTGCCGCAAGCTTTGTCGAATCAGTCAATGCTGAAATCGCCATGCCTGGCTACGGCCGGCCGGAAAGAGCCCGCTCCGGGAATGCATCGATCCGTCTCAGGCGGGCTCGGCGCACCTACTCGGAGTGTGGCGGCGGATGGGGTTGCGGCCAAGCCTCTTGTGAGTTACGTTATTGACCGAAGTTTCATGTATCCAGGACGGCCAGGCTGGTCAATGAAAGGATTGCAGTGCATCAAAATATGGACATCGCAACCAGGCTAATCCGGATCCGGGGACGGATTCACGAGCTGGCCGCGCCGCGCGCGGTCGGCCTGATCGCGGTCTCCAAACGGCAGCCGGTCGCCGCGATCGAGCAGGCCTATCAAGCCGGCTTGCGACACTTCGGGGAAAACCGGCTTCAGGAACTGATCGACAAGGCGCCACGACTGCCGGCCGACATTGAATGGCACTTTGTCGGTCGCCTGCAGCGCAACAAGGTTCGCCCCGCGGTTCAGCTTGCGGACTGGATTCATTCCGTTGATTCCCTGGATTTGCTGCGTCGAATCGACCGGATTGCGGGGCAGGAGCAACGGCGGCCGCGGGTTCTGCTGCAAGTCAATGTTTCCGGCGAGGAGAGCAAGGGCGGGGTCGCCCCCGCCGACTGCCTGGAGCTGGCGCAGGCGGCAGTGGAATGTCCCAACCTGATCTGTGTGGGACTGATGACCATGGCGCCGTATCAGGCGGACGAGAGCGAATTGCGCCGGATTTTCGGCGGCTTGCGGCGCCTGCGCGAGACTCTCTCCGAAAGCTTGCCGGATTCCGGCCTGAGCGAGCTTTCGATGGGCATGTCGAACGACTACGAAACGGCGATCTCCGAGGGCGCCACTCTGGTTCGCATTGGCACCGCGGTGTTCGGGTCGCGCCTGTAAGATTCGGCTTTCGGCAGTAAAGTATCCTGTTCGCATGAGGATGACTGAGGTCGACGAAGCGGGTCGACTAAGCGTAGCCAAGTAAGTGTGGGGACTAAGTGTGCGATCAAGTGTACGGGTAAGTGTAAGAGTGCCTTCGGCGCTCCGAACACTTGTTCAAGCCACTAGCCTGATTAATTCAGGCTAAAGATCGAAAAAAGCCGGGGAACCAAGCCTTGCAGGACATAATACCTTTCCCGTGGAATTTCTGGGGCGGAGCCGGAGCCGTTTTCCTTAGCGTATTTTTCTCGACCATTTGGCTGGCTCTTTCCAGCTTGAGTCGAGGCGCTCTTCACAAGCTGGAAGAAAGCCGGGAGGATTTGGCGGAGCGACTCGAAAACTGGCTGCGCCATCGCGAACGTTTGAGAATGTCCTTGCGCCTGCTCCACTTCGCGAGCGCCGCGTTCGCCTTGCTCTGTCTGCTTTCCTGGCTTGAATTCGGGGGCTGGCGTGGCTTCTCGACCTGGGTGCCGGTTCTGGCGTTTGCCCTGTTCTATCTTGTCGGCCCGGAAGTCATCGCCTTCAACCTGTCGCGCCACACCTCCCTTGGCTTTCTGGCGGCCGCCATGCCGGTGGTCGGCTGGCTGAGCGTGTTGGTGCTGCCTCTGGTCTATCCCCTGGAACGGTGGCATCTGATCATGCGACGCTACCGCGCCAACATGGAAGAGGACGACGACAAGGCCACGGTCGAGGATGAGATACGGTCTCTGCTCGAAGAGGACGAGGAAAAGACCGAATCAGGCGAAGAGCTGGAGTCCGATGAACGCCGGATGATTCGCAATATCTTTGAGCTGGACGAAACCCTGGTGCGTGAAATCATGACCCCCCGCATCGACTTGGACGCGGTGCCGGAGACCATTACTCTGGCCGAAGTCAAGGCGCGAATCCTCGCCTCCGGCCATTCGCGCATTCCGGTCTATCGGAAGTCGGTCGATCATGTGGCCGGGCTGCTCTACGCCAAAGACCTGATTCGTGACGAGTTGAACAGGGAGCTGCCGCTGACGGCCTACAAGGAGCTGATGCACACCCCGATCTTTATTCCTGAAACCAAGAATGTTGGCGATCTGCTGGCCGAATTCCAGCAGAAACGCAGCCATTTCGCAGTTGTGATCGACGAGTATGGCGGCACTGAAGGGGTCGTGACCCTGGAGGATGTGCTCGAAGAAATCGTCGGCGAAATCCACGACGAATACGACCGGGAAGAGGGGGATGTGCAGATTCCCGAGACTGCGTCCGACGGAACTCTCGAGGTCGACGGACGCGCCTCGATCTACGATCTGAACGAACGGCTCGACCTGAATTTGCCGGAAGACGAAGACTACGACACGATCGGCGGCTTTGTCTCGGCCCGGCTCGGCCGGATCCCCCGCCCCGGCGAAGTCGTCCGGGAGCAGGGAATTGTCATCGCCGTGGTCGAGGCCGACCGACGGCGGGTTTTGCGAGCCCGCATAACGCCCGAAGCCAGACAGCAGGAGTTGTCGTCGTAGTGTGCAGTGCGAAGCCGCGGAGGCCGGGAAGACCGGCGCGAACGCGGATTAACCATCCGCATTCAAAATTGAGAACAACCCATGAACTATATTGTGATCGCCGCCGTCATTGTCGGAATGTTCGCGGCCGAACGTCTCGTCATCGCCGCTCTGGTGCGCCAGCCCCGGAGCCGCGAATGGCTGCGAGGCGCGCGACTGTTCCATCCCAACGCGATTTCCGTCGTGCGCATTCCAATGGGGTTGGCGGCGATTGCGCTCTGGCATTTCGGCTGGCCGGAAACCGCCATCTACTGGTTCGCCTTCTGGATGATCACCGACATTACCGACGGCACGATCGCGCGCCACTGCGACTTGGTAACCGCGACCGGGGAATGGCTTGACCCACTCAGCGACAAGCTGCTCTATTTTCCCGCCCTGTTGTTTTTCGCCTGGGGCGAACCGTCGACCCTGACTTTGCCCTGGATCATCGCGCTTGTCGGGATCGACACCCTGGGGCAGTTCTCGCGGCTTTTGGTCAGGAAGCGAGCCGCCAATGTGTTCGGCAAAAGCAAGACCGCCTTGATCACGGTTCTCCTTGTCCTGACCGCCTTCCGCGAGCTGGCACTCCTCCAGCGGGTCGACAACCTGTTCACCGCCGGCGTCTTCCTTGACTTCCTGGGCTATCTCACGGTCTGCTGCCTGCTTCTTGCGTTTCTCTCGGTCTTCTGCAAAGTCGTGCCGGACAACTGGTATGCCAACTTCCTGAGTCTGGCCAACTTCGGCTGCGGCGCCCTGGCCATCTTCTACGTCATCGAAGGACGCATGCTAATTGCCCTGATCCTGGTTTTCATCGGTCAGTTCTTCGACCTGTTCGACGGCCGCCTGGCCCGCAAGTACGGCTCCACCCGGCACGGCCCGATCTTCGACGACATTGCCGACGGCACCAGCTTCGGACTGGCCATCGCCTTTATCGTCTACGTCCAGTTTGGCCAGTCGTATTTGGCTCTATTCGTGGCCATGGCCTATTTCCTGGCCGTCGTCTATCGCCTGGTCCGCTACTTGCGCCACAAGGGGCAACTGCCGCCTGGAGTGTTCGAGGGGCTGCCTTCCCCGGCCGGCGCCCTGCTGGCGGGTTCGACCGCCCTGCTCTTCCCCGCGTCGCCATGGTTCGGCCCGATTCTGGTGCTGGCGGGGGCGATCCTGATGGTGTCGCGCCTGTCATATTGGCATTTCGGGCAGAAGATGTGGATTGAAACCCCCAATATATTCAAGGTCACCATCTGCCTGCTGGTGCTGCTCTTCGTCAGCCGCGCACTGGCCGACCAGGACTACCGCATGGCCTTCAAGATCTCGCTCTTTATTCTGGCCGTTCTCTATCTGGTTGTCGGCGCGGAAAAGGTGGCCAGCCGCCTGTCCGGGCAAGGTGGCAGATGACACTGTCAGGGATTGTCGCATTGGACAAGGATCTGCATGATTTCCACAAGAGTTCTCCTTTTTGGGTTTTTGGTCAAAACGAAAAATGAACTCTTGTTTTTGTGCTTTTGCCTTCATCGTTCGGGTTACGGCGTGACAGCCTTCGCTCTCCGCTGTGCTGCGAGCGAAGGCTGGTGGAGGCGGGGGGAGTCGAACCCCCGTCCTAGACAGACAAGCTATCGGCCTCTACATGCTTAGTGTTCGCTTAAAGTCTCGTCGAAGCAGGTTGGCGGAACACAAACCCCTGTCTCGACTCAGTGTCCTGTTGGAGTCTCGTCGCTCGCCCCGGACACCCGGGTTCGCGACCAGCCTGATTACGTCGCCTCTATCCTCTATCAGACATCAAGGTAGAGACGTCGCTGTCAATTAAGCAGCGAGGGCGAATTCTTGGTTCGCAATTACTATTTCGACCGATGATTAAGGAGGCCAACGATCATCCTCCGCATGCCACCGACGCCGCACCTGCCCAGTCGAAACCGTGTCGCCCCCATTAAGGGAAGTTCGGTCGTTCGCGGTCGGAACGGGTCAGAAAGTAAAACCCGGGCGGGACTCGATCCCGCCCTAATGGTCGAGTCGGGGACTCGGCCTGTGGGTTTTGTTGTTTAGACCATAATTTAGCTTGCGAGTTCCGCAAGTCAAGTTGCCGTCAATATGCCGTGCGCCCTTCGGCAACCGCGCCCGCTTCGGGGCGTCCGCGCATTCTTCCCTTTCCCGCGGGCTGCAGCCGGGGTTGTGCCCCGGTCGATTTCGGACTGATCTGTTCAGTCAAGCGCTCGCTTTACCGGGGCAAGCCCGGCGGTGGCGCTGTCACTGCGCGGCGACCGGTTTCTCGCCGGGGATGGCGGCGAAGGTGAAGCCTCGCTCGTCCACTGCCACCTTGACTTTCTGGCCGGGCTGGATTTCGGCGGCCACGATCATGCGGGAGACCGGGTTTTCCAGCTCGCGCGAGATTGTCCGCTTCAGGGGGCGGGCGCCGTAGACCGGGTCGAAGCCCTCTTCGGCCAGGCGCAGTCGCGCCTGGTCGGAGATTTCGAGATCCAGCCCGATCTCCTGCAGGCGCCGTCGCAAGTGTTCGATCTGGAGGTCGACAATCTTTACTATGTGTCCCTTGTCGAGCGCATGGAAGACCACGATCTCGTCGATCCGGTTCAGGAACTCGGGCCGGAACTGGTTGCGCAGCAAACCGATCACCTGCTGTTTCATGGTGTCGAAATCGCCGCCCTTATGGTCGACGATCAGCGGGCTGCCGATGTTGGAGGTCATGATGATCGCAGTGTTCTTGAAGTTGACCGTGCGTCCGTGCGAGTCGGTGAGCCGACCCTCGTCGAGGATTTGCAGCAGGATGTTGAAGACATCCGGATGCGCCTTCTCGATCTCGTCGAACAGAATCACCGAATAGGGTCGGCGGCGCACGGCCTCGGTGAGTTGTCCGCCCTCGTCGTAGCCGACATAGCCGGGCGGGGCGCCGATCAGGCGGGCGACCGTGTGTTTTTCCATATATTCCGACATGTCGATGCGGACCATGGCGCGTTCATCGTCGAACAGAGCCTGGGCGAGAGTGCGCACCAGCTCGGTCTTGCCGACCCCGGTGGGGCCGAGAAAAATGAAGCTGCCGATCGGGCGGTTCGGATCCTTCAGGCCGGCGCGGGCCCGCAGGATGGAATTGGCCACCGCTTCGACCGCCTCGTTCTGGCCGATCACACGGCGGTGCAGCTCGTCGGCCAGGCGCAGAATCTTGTCGCGCTCGCTCTCGACCAGCCGGCTGACCGGGATGTGGGTCCAGCGACTGATGATTTCGGCCACGTCCTCTTCGTCGACTTCCTCCTTGAGCAGGCGACTGGCGGTTCCGGCGTGCATTTTCTCCTCCGCCTCCCTGATTTTTCCCTCCATCCGGGGCAGGGTTCCATTGCGCAGCTCGGCCGCCTTGTTCAAGTCGTAGTCGCGCTCGGCGCGGGCCAGCTCGGTGCGGGTCAGTTCGAGGGCTTCCCGCAGCTCGCGCAATTCTCCGATCGCCGCCTTTTCCGCCTGCCATTTGGATTCCAGCTCGCGGCTTTGCTCCTTGACTTCGGCCAACTGCCTCTCCAGTTCGCCGGTTCGCTCCTTGGAGGCCTTGTCGGTTTCCTTGCGCAAGCCGGCCAGCTCGATTTCCAGTTGCATCTGGCGGCGCAGGACTTCGTCCAGCTCCTGCGGGCGGCTGTCGATTTCGGTGCGCAGTTTGGCGGCCGCCTCGTCGATCAGATCGATCGCCTTGTCGGGCAGGAAGCGGTCGGAGATATAGCGGTCGGAGAGGGTGGCGGCCGCGACCAGGGCGGCGTCCCGCAGCTTGACCCCGTGATGAACCTCGTAGCGTTCGCGCAGGCCGCGCAGGATCGAGACGGTTTCCTCGACCGACGGCGCTTGCACGACGATGGTCTGGAAGCGTCTTTCCAGAGCCGGATCCTTTTCGATGTGCTTGCGGTATTCGTCGAGCGTGGTCGCGCCAATGCAGTGCAGCTCGCCGCGGGCGAGCATGGGTTTGAGCATGTTGCCGGCATCGACCGCGCCCTCGGCGGCGCCGGCGCCGACCACCGTGTGCAATTCGTCGATGAACAGGATGATTTCGCCTTCCGACTCGCTGATTTCCTTGAGCACCGCCTTGAGCCGTTCCTCGAATTCGCCGCGGAATTTGGCGCCGGCCACCAGCGACCCCATGTCGAGTGCGACCAGCTTGCGGTTCTTGAGCCCTTCCGGCACATCGCCGGCGACAATTCGCGAGGCCAGACCTTCGGCGATCGCGGTCTTGCCGACACCGGGCTCGCCGATCAGCACCGGATTGTTCTTGGTGCGGCGGGAGAGAATCTGCATGACCCGGCGGATTTCCTCGTCGCGCCCGATCACCGGATCCAGGCGGCTCTGCTCGGCCAGCCGAGTCAGGTCGCGTCCGTATTTTTCCAGCGCTTCAAAGGTGGCCTCCGGATTGTCGGAGGTGACGCGCTGCCTGCCGCGAACCTGCTTCATGGCCTCAAGAATCCGTCCCTTTTCCAGGCCGAACTCGGCCAGCAGGCGGGCCGATTGTCCGGGGTCGAGCAATGCCAGGAGGAAATGCTCGACACTGATGTATTCGTCCTTCAAGGTTTGCGCCTGGCTTTCCGCGACATCCAGCAACTTGCTGAATTCGCGCGAGCCATAGACTTGGGAGGCACCCGGTCCCTCGACCCGGGGCAGCTTGCGCAACTCCTGCTCGACCCGCTCGCTGAGTGCCGTCGGCTGGATCCCGATTCTCTGGCAGAGCGAGGGCACCACGCCGTCCGCCTGGTTCAACAGGGCGTGCAGCAGATGCAAAGGATGCATCTCCTGATGGTGCCAGGATTGGGCAATGCCATGCGCGGAAGCCAGGGCTTCCTGCGACTTTCTGGTCAGTTTTTCCTGATTGATAGCCATTTGAGCATTCTCCTATGCAAAGCTTTATGCGGAATCAAATCCGACAGATGATAGCCACATTGTTTTTACCTGTTTCAAATCTTCAAATTGTAATTTAGCAGGAGGCTTGCCGAAAGCTATAAATTGTTGTGCAACTTAATATAAATCAAAGATTTAATCGTAAAAATAGCGATAAGAGCGGTTTGTGAAGCAGGCTGCAAAGAGACAAGGTGACACAGTT
>SLSR01000026.1 GCA_007130365.1 Lentisphaeria bacterium | reverse complement strand
TTGCGCCCTGCCAATCGAGGAGGTGACCATTCCGATGCCCGGCCGCGCCGAGTCGCTCAATGCCGCGCAGGCCGCAACGATTCTTATTTTCGAAGGGGTTCGGCGAGGACTGTTGGTCGGACAGGGCGACGGGGAAGCCGGTCTAGCCTCTGACTAATCTTGCGGACTCCCGGGCTCCGGTCGCGAAAGGGATTGCCCTGATGAACCCGCTTTTCAACAGGTGTCGCCCCCTGCGGCTGGCCGGGCAGAGCCCGAGGGGTGTCCATGCGGCAATCCACCCGCCCTGGGTTGAGGTGCCCCGCCAGGGCACAATCGGTTTTTCCACAATTCCCCAGGCGTTGCCCGGGTCTAGGATGGTGCAGCCCCTCCGGGGCTAAGGCCATGCGGCAATGCCTGTCCGCCGGGCTTTTCCCGCGCCTGGAGCGGCGGGGAACCAGGTCGGTCGGAAACCGACCGGTGGCAGCCCGCCGCGAAGCGTCGCCGCGGTTTTGTCGCAATCAGTACTTGACCGTACAGCCGTAGGCGGTAGTCTGCGTCGGCTCCGGGATCGGTTCGCCGGCCAGAGCCGCGTCCATCACTCGCCGGACATAGGGCACCGCCTTCTCGATGTCGTCCGGATTGGCCGAGCGAATACTGTCGATCGCCCCCTGGTAGATCAGGATGCCTTCGGGGTTGATGATATACATGTGGGGAGTCACCTTGGCGTCGTACATCCGTCCGACATTGCCTTCCGGATCAAGCAGAACCGCCGTCGCCTGCACGTTCTGGTCGGCGATTCTCCGCTCCCATTCCTCGATCGTGAAATGCCCTTGCTTGCCGGGCGCCGAAGAGCAGATGGAAAGCCAGACCGCGCCCTTTTCGGCATAGGTCTTCTGCAAGTCCTGCATATTGCCCGGACGATAGTGCTTGCGCACGAATGGGCAATCGTAGTTGACCCACTCCAGGATGACAAACTTGCCCTCGTAGTCGGACAGTGAATGCTCGCTGCCGTCGACCGCCGGCAAGGTGAAATCCGGCGCCTTCTCGCCGTTTTCCACGCCCCCCGCCAAGGTCTGCCAGGGCAGGAACGCCACCAACCACAGGAAACTGACCGCCAATCCAATACATGATTTTTTCATACTTCTTTCCTTATCCTTTCCTTTGTTTTTGTTTTCTCTCTCTGCCAGCTCGCCATTGTCGCGAGTCAATGCAAACACTCAATACCCTTTATACTCAATCATTTTTATCGTTTTCGTCTTCTTTCTTTGTAGACTGCCGGAACAAGGGAAAGTTCCCTGGCGTCAATTAATCAGGACAGGAATCTCCACCTGCAAGGCGAGGGGAGGGGAGTCCGGCCGCCGGATGATCAGCACGCCCGCCATTCGCTCGTCCAACTCACCGAAGCCCCGGCGAACCTTCAGAAGGAATGAATTTTCCTGCTGGTTGAAGTGCAGCACCTGTTCGGCCGCCGCCTCGAGCGCCGTCTCGTCGCGGGCGAAGAGAAACATGCTTTCGACCGGCCCGAAGCCGGACGGCGGCAAGACTTCAATTTCAAGCCGACGGTCGGCGGCCGGGCGTGCCTGCAGTCGCCATTCGTGCGCGACCAGCGGCAGGTTCCGGCGGGCTTGCGCAAACAATTCGGCAACGGTCGCGGCGGGCAGCCAGGAGTCGTCCTGGTCACGGCCCAAGTGCAGAACCAGCGAAGCCCGGGCCGGCAGGCAGATGTCGTCGCAGACCAGAATGGCGGCCTCGACCGGCAGGGGCAGAGACGGTTCGGGGCCGATCTCGAAATCATCGGGAACAGTCAGGCTATACAGAAGCATAACTTCGTGTTCATAGCCGAAGGTCATATAGGGCGGCGTCGGTATTCTTTGCGGTGTGGGGTAGAGCGGTCCCTCGACCCGAAAGCCCGGCGGCAATTCGAAGACAAGCCGGGGCGCCATGCCGGAATCTCCCGGGTTGCGCCAGTAGGTATGCCACTGGTCGGCCAAGTCAATATGCAGGCCGAGGGCAATCCGACCGCCCGGCTCGACCTGCGCGGTCTCGGCCACCAGTCCGATGCGGGCATGCTCGGTTTCCGCATAGGCGGCCGGCAGAGTTTGCCGTGGAGTGCTTGAACCTGTGAAAGGACTCGCTGCTTGCGGTTGCCGGCGATCCGGCGCAGCCATGGATAATTCCCGGTGCGCGGAGACCGCACTGGCGACCCCCATGAAGGCAAGGCCAAGCCAGCCGCAGTTCATGAGCAAGACGATTGCCAAGCCGGCTTGCCGGTTTCGGCGAAAGGCGATGGAGTGGTACGGCACCATATAATTATCTTCCGTCAGGTTAGGCGCTGTCGGCCGGCTCACTTTTCGTTCATCTTCCTGAACCAAGCTTCGAGTTGTCTGCCGGCTGCCTCGCGGCCGCCGAGGCCAAAGGCGAGAGCGAAGGCGACGGCGACACCGCCGATCGTCAAGCCAAAGGCGAGACGCACGATGTCGTCGGCAATCCCCATGCGGCGCAAGCCCATGGCGAAGACCAGGCCGATGATCGCCACCCGCGCCAAAGTCGCCAGCAGGGCGTTGACGCCACTGGCCAAAAGCGCCTTGTGGGCGAAGGAGGCCAAAGCCCCGCCCAAGGCCAGGACGAGAAGGCCCAAGGCGATCTGCCCGGCGAATTCGGCCATCTCGGCCAGCAAGTCGGAGACGCGATGCAACTCGATCATTTCGACAGCCGAGATCGCCGCCCCCAGCATGATGAAGAAAAACAACACCCCGGCGATCAGCCTGGAGCAGGTGAAGGTCTCGCTGAACGCTCTGCCAATCCCCAGTTTGGCCGGTATTGCATCCGCGCCAAGGTTCTTCAGCAAATCGCCGACCATCACGCTGACGAAGCGACCGACGAAAAAGGCGACGGCCAGAATCAGTGCCGCGCCGACGATATTGGGAACCGCCAGCATCAGGCTTTCCAGCATGGCGGTGGCCGGCACCGATATGGCGTCCAGCTGCAACGCGCCGAGAGCCATGATCAAGATTGGCACAAAGACGAAGAGAAAGACCAACTGTCCGATCAGCCGGGAGAGACTGAAGCCTTCCTTCAAGCCAAACTTAGGGTTCAACGCATCGACACCCTTGAGCACGGCCGAGACGACGCCGGCGGCGATTTGCGCCAGGATATAGCCCAGAATGCCAATCAGCAAGGCGGCGACGATATTCGGAAAGGCGCCGAGAAACTGGGCGATCATGTCGCGCACGGGAGCCAGGGCCTCCGGCACCCCGAGAATGTCCAATACCAGCAGGAACAGGGAAATCAGCAGCACATAGCGAAGAAACTTGACCAGGACGGACTCCAGCTTGAAAGACGGCGAGGCTTTCTCGCCCTGCAGGCGCTGGTCGAGCTTGGCGAGACTCAGCAGCTTGCCGATGCCGCGGCTGACCGCCTCCACCAGCAACCACCCCAGAACCAGGACGATGATGGCTCCGAAGACACTGGGAAGATACCTGCTGATCGAGTCTAGGAACGGATCGATGAACGAACGTACGGCTTCCATCTTTTGATACTCCTTAATATACTTAATATACTTGCTGCACACCTTTGGCATGAAGTTGCGGGAAAGCTTGTGCAGGGAACCCTTTCTCGCAATACAAATAAACATACACCCATTTTGATCTTTTGACAAGTGGCGCGAGGATAACTTTCGCAATGCGTCCTCCGCGCTCGCCTGTCAGGCCGCAGGCCATGCGAAGGCTGGTCGCCGAATCTCATTCCAGGATGAAAGCAAAATATTATCGAATAGAGCAGGGGATTTTTTCGGCCATTGTCCGGGCTCGGCTGGCGATGAAATGCTGGCCTTTGATTGCGATTCGCCGGCGACCCATGGTCAAATGGCGGGACGCAAAGATTTTGCGACAGAGATGGCGGCTTGCGCTTTATTGTCGTTTGCCCCGACTTTTTTTCTTCCGTATGATTGAAAAAAGCAATATGAATGCTTTATTACAAGACGGTTCCGCGAAGCCTTTGGCCAAGCGGCCGTTTTCGAGAAGCCGGAGAGAATCCGAAAGCCGTTGGCAAAAGCCATTGTTTCTTGTCTGTCATCATTCTTTCAGGAGTTTTGCAGCGATGTTGGAAAACCAGTCCGATCAGCCTGTTCCGCCGGAATCGGAGGCTTCGATGGAGGAAGTCGAAGCCGGTCCGGCGGCCGTGGCCGCGGCCGCCAGCGACTACAACGCCGGCCGCATAACCGTGCTCGAGGGCCTGGCGGCGGTGCGGCAGCGTCCCAGCATGTACATTGGCGACACCGGCGAGCGCGGTTTCCACCACTTGGTCTACGAAGTGGTCGACAACAGCATCGACGAGGCTCTGGCCGGCTTTTGCCGCAATATCGAAGTGGTGGTTCACGCCGACAACAGCGTCACGGTCAAGGATGACGGGCGCGGCATTCCGGTCGATCTGCACAAGACCGAGAACAAGCCGGCGGTGGAGGTGGTGCTGACCATTCTGCACGCGGGCGGCAAGTTCGACCACGACTCCTACAAGGTGTCCGGCGGCCTGCACGGGGTCGGGGTCTCCTGTGTCAACGCTCTGAGCGAATGGCTGGAAGTGGAGGTGCGGCGCGACGGCCAGGTGCATCACATGCGGTTCGAGCGGGGCAAAACCGTGTCGCCGCTCAAGGTGACGCGACGCACCAGCCAGTCGGGCGCCACCATTTCCTTCAAGCCGGACAGCGCGATCTTCGAAGTTTCCTCGTTCAACTGGGACATTCTGGCCAAGCGCCTGCGCGAGCTGGCCTTTCTCAATGCCGGCCTGCACATTGTGCTGTGCGACGAACGCCGGGAGGAGGGCGACCGCCGCGAGACCTTCCACTATGAGGGGGGCATCCGCGAATTCGTCTCCCACCTCAACCAGGGCAAGCAGGCCTTGTGCGATGTGATCTACTTCGCCACCGAGCGCGACGATGTCAGCCTCGAGGTGGCGATGCAGTACAACGACGGCTTCAGCGACAACATCTTCAGCTATGCCAACAACATCAACACGATCGAGGGCGGCACCCATCTCTCCGGTTTTCAAGCGGCTCTGACCCGCAGCATCAATGCCTACCTGAAGACCATGCCCTCGAATCGCAATGAGGGCACGGTTTCCGGCACTGACGTGCGGGAGGGGCTGACCGCGATCATCAGCGTCAAAGTTTCGGATCCGCAGTTCGAGGGGCAGACCAAGACCAAGCTCGGCAACAGCAATGTGCGCGGGATCGTCGAGTCGATCGTCAACGACGGCCTCGGAGTCTATTTCGAGGAGCATCCGCAGGAGGCCCGGCAACTGATCGACAAGGCGCTTTCCGCCTCGCGGGCCCGGGAGGCGGCTCGCAAGGCGCGCGAGCTGGCGCGTCGCAAGACCGCGCTCGACGGCTCGGCTCTGCCGGGCAAGCTGGCCGACTGCTCGGAGCGCGATCCGGCCAAGTCGGAAATCTATATTGTCGAGGGCGATTCGGCCGGCGGTTCGGCCAAGCAGGGGCGGGACAGCAAGTTCCAGGCGATTCTGCCGCTGCGCGGCAAGTTGCTGAACGTGGAAAAGGCGCGTCTCGACAAGCTGCTCAACAACAACGAAATCCAGGCTCTGATCACGGCTGTCGGCTGCGGCATTGGCAGCGAGGAGTTCAATATTGACAAGGCGCGCTATCACCGGATTGTCATCATGACCGACGCCGACGTCGACGGTTCGCATATCCGAACTCTCCTGCTGACCCTGTTCTTCCGCCAGATGAAACCTTTGATCGAACATGGCTACATCTACATTGCGATGCCGCCGCTCTACCGGATCACGCGCCGCAAGAAGTCGCAGTATGTGGAAAGCGACGAGGAGCTGGACAGGCTGCTTCTGGATCTGGCTTTGGAGGATGTGGAGGTGCTGCGGGCCGACGGGCAGGCGCTGGATCCGGCCGATGTGCGAACCATCATGGACGTGGTGCGGGAAACCTCAAGAATCGGTGCCGCCCTGCAGCGGCACGGCATTTCACCCGAAGAATACCTGAAAAGGAAGGAGCCGGAGACCGGCGAATTGCCGGCGGCTCGGGTTACGATTCGCGAAAACGACGGCCGGATCACCGAACGCTACGTGTACAACGACGACGACGAGGCCGCCGTGATTGCCGAGGCCGAGGAGCGGCTGGGGCCGGCGCCCGAGAGCAACCCGCGCAGCGAGACCGGCGGCGGGCAATCCGCTTCGGATGATCAGGTGGCGGAAGACGGGGCGGGCGAGGACGGCGGGGCGGCCGCCGAAGTCGAAGTTCAGGCCGAGACGCATCCGGCGATCGACGTGGTGCCGATCTACGAGGCGAGCGCCTTCAAGGAGATCGAAGCCCGCCTGCGGAAAGTCGGGATGGAGGTGGAGCATCTGTACGACGGGCAGGATGCGGAGAGCGCGGGGAACGGCGCCGTGCTGTCGGTGGTTCACAAGGAGCAGCGGATATCAGTCCGCTGCTTGCTCGCCATGTACGACGAGATCAAGCGGATCGGGCGCCAGGGACTGCAAATCCAGCGCTACAAGGGGCTGGGCGAAATGAACCCGGATCAACTGTGGGACACCACCATGAACCCGGAGACCCGCAAGATGATCTGCGTAACCATGGAGGATGCCTTCGAGGCCGAGCGCATGTTCTCGCTGCTCATGGGCGATCTGGTCGAACCGCGTCGCCAGTACATCGAGCAATACGCCGCCACCGTCACCGACTTGGATATTTGACCCCTGCCTTCCCCACGGAATGAAGAAGGCGCAAACCGCAAGCTATGGACGAGCACAGCATGGACGACAACATCGAGATCAAGAACCACGACATCGCCACCGGCATTGAGGATTTGCTGCACGATGCCTATCTGCAGTATTCGTTGAGCGTCAATGTCGGTCGCGCCATTCCCGACATCCGGGACGGTCTGAAGCCCGGCAACCGCCGGATTCTCTATGCGATGAAGCAGCTTGGCCTGACCAAGGGGCACGCCTACAGCAAGTGCGCCAAGGTGGTCGGCGAGGTGATCGGCAACTATCATCCGCACGGCGATCAGGCGGTCTACGACACCCTGGTTCGCATGGCCCAGGACTTTTCGATGCGCCACCCCCTGATCGACGGCCAGGGAAACTTCGGCAGTATCGACGGCGATTCGCCCGCCGCCTACCGCTATACCGAATGTCGGATGGAAAGGCTGGCCGAGGAATTGCTCGCCGACATGGACAAGGACACGGTGGACATGCGGCCGACCTTCGACGAAGCCAACCAGGAACCGGTTGTCCTGCCCGCCAGATTTCCCAATCTGCTGGTCAACGGCGGCACCGGCATCGGCGTCGGAATGGCCACCAACATCCCCCCACACAACCTGGGCGAGGTGATCGACGCCACGGTGGCCTTGATCGAAAATCCGATGGTCACATGTCGCGAACTGATGCAGCATCTGCCGGGTCCCGACTTCCCGACCGGCGCCCTGGTGGTCGGCCTCAATCCGCTGATCGAGCTGTACGAAACCGGGCATGGCATTTTCCGCATCCGCGGGGTGGCGCGGATCGAGGAGAACAAGGAGCGCGAGCGCATTATTGTAACCGAAATACCCTACGCGGTAAACAAGGAGCGACTGGTCAAGTCGATCGCCCAACTGGTGACCGACAAGAAGATTCCCGGCATTTCGGGAATCAACGACGAATCGAGCAGCCGCACCGGCATCCGGGTCGTGATCGACATCAAGCGCGGCGCCATGGCCAAC